>NZ_JCANUC010000009.1:0-105460 GCF_059568765.1 Lacicoccus kunmingensis DSM 17847
CGTATTGTAATGCGTATTGTAGGCGGCATCTTCCTGTGCACCGTATGTATCTGCATGGGTCGAATCCAAGTCAATGATGAGCGCCTCAGACTGACGATGGGCGTGAACTTTATCCAACAGTGCCTGATTGGCGCAATCCAACTGCTCGATGGCTGCATCATCAAAACGCTCCCAGAAACGGGATAGACTCGGCTGCGACGCCAATGTATCGGCGCCGAGTATCTGTGTAAACACCGGGTCTGACGTCAGATGGTCGGCACTGTCATCTGCTGCATAGCCGGCAATCATCTGATACAGTTTCTGACGCATCAGATGCGCATTGGAATGGATGTGGTACAGACGGTTGTCTTTCAGGTGCAGATGCTCAGCGATGGTTTTAGAGAAACCGAGTGTTTCATCGAACTCCCGGAAGAGGAAACTACCCGTATCCGATGAAAGTGCACCGCCGTCGTTTGAGAGTTTGATCTTGCGATTGAAATCCAATGAGATTTGCGATAAAGTAGCCATTATAAGAACCCTTTCTTTTGGTTATTTTGTGGTGATTTAACCTTATCAGAAATGGGTTCTTTTTTCACTTTTCAAGTGCATGGGCATTCGCTTGAAAAGCCAATGAAACCGGCGTTAATTGCCTGTTAGTATTTTTCTATGAATAATTCAGGGATAAGTATATTTAATGTAAATTTTTAAGCTTACGGGGGTAATGAAATGGAAGTGAACAAAAATCGCTGGCTGATTGCACTTGCGGGTGTCGGGATACATATATCCATCGGTTCCGTTTATGCATGGAGCGTCTTTACAGGTCCGCTGCAGGAATCGATTGGCTGGTCACTGTCAGATGTATCATTCACATTCAGTCTGGCAATTTTATTTTTAGGGCTTTCCGCAGCCTTTATGGGACATTTCGTGGAAAAGTATGGGCCCAGAGCATCGGGGATGGTATCGACAACATTTTTTGCAGTCGGTATGGCGATGGCCGGATTTGCAGTACAAATTGAAAGTTTATGGCTGTTATACCTGGGTTATGGTGTTTTTGGCGGTATTGGCCTCGGGATAGGTTATATTACGCCGGTCTCGACACTTGTCAAATGGTTTCCGGACAGAAGAGGGATGGCGACAGGGCTTGCAATCATGGGCTTTGGTTTTGCTGCGATGATCGCATCGCCGGCAATGGAATTTTTGATGAATGAATTCAGCATAGCTGCAACATTTTACATACTTGCTGCGATTTATTTTGTAGTGATGCTGGCATCCAGTCTATATCTGGAAAAACCGCATGAAGGCTATGTGCCGGAAGGAATGAAAAATGCAGATGCCTCACCTAAAGAAGTAAAAGAGGACCTTGTCCAGCTGACGGCAAATGAGGCGGTCAAGACAAAGAGGTTCTATTTCCTTTGGCTGATGTTATTTATTAATGTCACTTGTGGAATCGCTATTTTGGCAGTGGCAAGTCCAATGGCTCAGGAGATTACGGGTATTACAGTCGGCGCCGCAGCACTTATCGTCGGGATTATGGGTGTCTTTAACGGAGGCGGCAGACTCATATGGGCATCGATTTCAGATTATATCGGCCGTCCGAATCTTTACACAATATTTTTTGTCATTCAGATAGGAGTGTTTGCAATACTTCCGGTAGTGACAAACGAGTACTTGTTTGCCCTTTTATTATTCATTATGATTTCCTGTTACGGCGGAGGCTTCTCTGCAATACCAGCGTATATAGGAGATATTTTTGGAACGAAGCAACTGGGTGCAATTCATGGTTATATACTGACAGCGTGGGCTGCAGCAGGTCTTGCGGGACCATTCATAGTTGCGGAACTATACGAAGCAACAGCAAGCTATACGCTGACACTGTATATATTTACAGCGATGTTTGTCGTTGCCCTGGCTATCTCACTGTTGATCAGAGTGGATATTAAAAAGCTGAAAGACAAGACAACTCAGATGAGAGAAAGTTCACAAACTGTACAAGATAAACCGCAGACAGCTGAGTAAATATCCTTTTTAAACATATAAACTTAATGTATAATAAATGTACTATGGATAAAAGGAGTGTCATAAATGGGTAAAACTTTACACCCGGGTCCTATAAAAAAAACAAAAAAATGGGACACCAGTTTATGGGTCAGCCCTGTACCTTTTGGATTCACAAAAGTTAAACCAAGACATATTATAGATTCAGCAAAAGTTGCATGGAAAAACAAAGACAACTTGAACTATGCAAAAAATATAATTTTAAAAGGTGTTTGTGACGGATGTGCATTAGGTGTGGGCGGTCTTCAGGACCAGACTTTAACAGGGCCGCACGTTTGTACGACACGTTTCAACGTCTTAAGACTGAATACGGCACCACCTATTGAACCGAAAATACTGCACCAGGACATCAATGAGCTCAGAAAACTCGATTCTTCAGAGCTGAGAGAATTAGGCCGTATACCTTACCCGATGATCCGCCGTAAAGGTGAGAACAAATTCACGAGAATTTCATGGGACGAAGCAATGGGTACTATTGCCGACAAGATGAAAAAGCTTAATCCGAAGCAGTATGCATTTTACTTAACGAGCCGCGGTATCACTAACGAGTCATACTATGTGGCTGCAAAAACAGCGCGTTACCTTGAGACGAACAACATAGACAACGCTTCAAGAATCTGCCATTCACCGAGTAAATCTGCATTGAAACGCTCCGTCGGCGTCGGTGCTTCTACTTGTAACTATCAGGACTGGCTTGGTACGGATGTATTGGTATTCTGGGGAAGTGTTGCTTCAAATGCGAGCCCGGTCTCCACTAAATACATGATGGAAGCTAAAAAGCGTGGAACTAAAATTATTGTAATCAACCCTTATAAAGAACCTGCGATGGAAAACTACTGGGTACCTTCAGTCGTAGAATCTGCATTATTCGGTACTAAACTTGCAGATGATTTCTACGAAGTGAACATCGGCGGAGACATAGCGTTAATGCATGGTGTCATGAAGCACTGGTTCGATATGGAAGATGAAGTCGAAGGTTCTGCTGTGAACCATGAGTTCGTTCGTGAGCATGTAAATAATTACGAAGAACTCAGAGAAACTGTACAAAAACAGTCATGGGAAGAAATTGTGAAATCATCAGGGATCACTAAAGAAAGAATTATTGAGCTCAGTAACCTGCTCGCACAATCCAAAAACGGTGTTATGGTCTGGGCGCTTGGACTTACAATGCACAAACATGCAACAGACAACATTTCACAAGTTGCCAACCTTGGATTACTGCGCGGCTGGCTTGGACGCAAGTACAATGGTCTTATGCCGCTTCGTGGACACTCAAGTGTTCAAGGTTCAGGCGAGATGGGCGCAGATCCATTCTCATTACCTGGCGGCGATTATGATGAAGTCAACACTGAAAGAATTGAAAAAGTATGGGACTTTGAACTGCCTAAGTGGCCTGGAGACTCAGTCGGCGTAACGATTGAAAACGCGATGCTCCCTGAAGATAACGAGAAAAAATTAAAGCTTTACTATATGTCAGGTGGTAACTTCCTTGAAACGATGCCGGACCCGGACTTCGTAAAAGATGCTCTTGAGAACCTGGATATCCGTGTTCACCAGGATATTATCCTGAATACATCCACCTTGCTGGATGCAAAAGAAGCGGTTGTCGTACTGCCTGCAAAAACACGCTATGAACAAGATGGCGGCGGTCTGTCAACTTCCACTGAGAGAATGATCTATTTCTCACCTGAAATTGAAGGGAACCGTAACCGTATTGCAGAGGCACGCAGTGAGTGGAAGATATATATCGATCTTGCTAAACGTGTGAAGCCTGAAAACGCACATCTGATCGACTTTAAATCCGGTCAGGAAATCCGTAATGAGATTGCAGTGGCAAACCCTCAGTACGACGGTGTCCAGTACTTGAAGAAAGCCGGCGACGTATACCAGTACGGCGGTGCATGGTTATGTGAAGGCGGCGTATGTCCGACGCCGGACGGCCGTGGCAACCTGATCAGTATGGATATCCCGGATAACAATGCAAAAGCAGGGGAATTCAAACTCCTTATGCGCCGCGGAAAACAGTTCAACTCAATGGTCTACGGCGACACTGACGCATTCAACCATATGGGGCGCTACAGTGTTCTGATGAGTGAGAACGATGCGTATAAACAAGGTCTTGAAGAAGGAGAAGCGGTTGTTCTGTACAATAAGAACGGCGTATTCCAGGGCTTTGTCCAGCACGCTGATATCAGGGACGGCAACGTTGGTGTCCACTTCCCTGAAGGAAACTACCTCGTTGAGAAAGGTATTTACGAAAACTTCGTTGAAATGCCTGACTATGTGACTGATATCAAAGTGGAAAAAGCAGACCACTTCAACGCAAATAAAGACCGTCAGTATTATGAAAGACCAATCCCTGATTTAGAGGATAACCCTAACTAAATCTTATGAATATTTCAGCCGGCCCGTGAGGTCGGCTTTTGTTATTATTATTGTTTTATTGCACTATTCAAAATAATGTTTCTATGCTAATATATGAAAACGTTCTATATATTTTTTATTCAGGAGGGAAAGATTTGGAGAAATCTCAATGGGGTTCTAAAATTGGTTTTATATTGGCTGCAGCCGGGTCTGCAATAGGGCTGGGAGCACTGTGGCGCTTTCCCTACATGACTGCTGAACATGGCGGCGGGGCGTTCCTGCTTATGTTTCTGCTGTTCACTTTAGTGGTCGGTCTGCCATTACTGTTATCGGAATTTGTCATCGGACGTGCCGGCGGCCGGAATCCAATAGAAAGCTTTGAATATCTTGGTGGTAAAAAATGGTTCCGCCTGTTTGGCTGGAGCGGTAACATAGCGGTTATTCTGCTTCTGTCATTTTACAGTGTCATCGGAGGCTGGATATTACTTTATCTTTTCGTAGCTTTTATCAATACTGTCGGAATACTGCCGATTTCAGACTATGAAGGGATGTTTGGCCAGATTGTTACAAATCCGTTCTATGCAATCGCAGGGCAGGGTGTATTCTTATTACTTACTGTTTTCATCGTTGCGCAAGGTGTACAAAAAGGGCTTGAACGTGCATCTAAAATAATGATGCCTTTATTATTCATTCTGTTTTTAATAATTATTATCCGTTCATTGACCTTGCCGAACGCAATGGAAGGGGTAGAATTCTTTTTAACGCCTTCATTTGAAAATATCAACGCCGAGGCTGTGCTTTATGCTTTGGGGCAGTCATTCTTCGCATTAAGTATCGGTGCGACGACAATGATCACATATGCGTCTTATCTGGACAATACACATAACCTGACCAAGTCGGCACTTTATATTGTGCTTATGAATGTAACGATTTCGATCATGGCAGGGCTGGCAATATTCCCTGCGATTGCATCGTTTGAAATGGAAAATGTCTTCGGCCCGGGACTGATCTTTATTGTTCTGCCGCAGGTATTCAGCGAAATTGCTTTAGGTAATGTGTTCTATATTTTGTTCCTGATTGCATTTTTATTTGCAACGCTGACGTCGGCAATCTCCATGATTGAGATCAACGTGGCGAATGCGATTAAGGGCAATGAAAATAAGAGAAAAATCATGGCCTATGTTTTTGGTCTGATCGTATTTATCGTAGGTATGCCATCTGCACTGTCTGAAGGTGTGCTGAATAATGTACAGTTCTTTGCGGGAACAATATTTGATAATGTGGATTTTCTTGTATCGAATATGATCCTGCCACTGAACGCTCTCATTTCATCGATATTTGTCGGTTATATACTGGAGCATTCGGTCATTAGGAATCAGGTCGGTGTCAGAGAGAACAGTGCGATGTATCCATTGTTCAAAGCGTGGATTTTCCTGCTTAAATTCATATTGCCGATCATTATCGTTTTAGTGTTCATAATGAACATTGTCAATTTCTTTTAAATAATCACAAACAGGGTGTTAATCTTAAATGGTTAACACCTTTTCTATTTCTTCACAAGGAGGTCGCCGTGATGCATTTAGAGGGCGGGACCTGAAAAAAAGAGATGAAGAAAAATCCTATGCTGTGAAGTAGATTTTCTATATAATAATACAGATGTCAGATAATCTGACATCGATTATGTATATGAAAAAAGTTGTGTTATTATTTTTTTATAGTTGGAGTGGTGCTCATGAACAATGATAAAAATCGAAGAAGTACTCCCGTATTCCCAATGTTATCCGCGATGAAACTGACGGGTCTGACAGCACGACAAATACGCTATTATGAGACAAAAGGCCTGATTGTACCATCAAGGAGCGAAGGGAATCACCGTCAGTTTTCAATGAATGATCTTGAAAAACTGTTGACCATCAGAGAGTTGATGGAAAAAGGTTTTACAATGAAAAGGACTGGAGAGCTTCTGATTAAAGATGAGAATCACCCGACTGAAGGCATTTTGAATTACAAGGAATTGAACAGGACACTGCCGAATCGTGGAGATTTATCAAGATTTTTCTAAAAAGCAGAGGAGAGTGAATGGATGAAGCACAATTACACAAGGGAAGACATCAAGCGCATAGCAGAAAGTGAAAACGTGAGATATATCAGACTGCAGTTTACTGATATACTGGGCACAGTTAAAAATGTGGAAGTACCTTTAAGACAGCTGGATAAAGCGCTCGATGGCGAAATGATGTTTGATGGTTCTTCCATAGAGGGGTTTGTAAGAATCGAAGAATCAGATATGTATTTGAAACCTGATCTGGCGACATGGTCAATATTTCCATGGACTGCAGGCAAGGGAAAAGTCGCAAGATTGATATGTGATATCTACACTGTTGATAATGAACCTTTTGAAGGGGATCCGCGAACAAATTTAAAAAGAGTATTGAAAGAAATGGAAGATATGGGCTATACTTCGTTCAACCTCGGACCTGAACCGGAATTCTTTTTATTTAAACTGGATGAAAATGGTCACCCGACAACCGAATTGAATGATCGGGGTGGCTATTTTGATCTAGCACCAACGGATTTAGGTGAGAATTGCCGACGTGATATCGTTCTTGAGCTTGAGGACATGGGTTTTGATGTTGAGGCCTCGCACCATGAGGTTGCAGAAGGTCAGCATGAAATCGATTTTAAATATGAAGATGCTGTCAGTGCCTGTGACAATATACAGACCTTTAAACTCATTGTCAAAACAGTTGCCAGAAAGCATAATCTTCATGCGACATTCATGCCTAAACCGCTTCATGGTCTTAACGGAAGCGGCATGCACTTCAATGTATCATTGTTCAAAGGAAAAGAGAATGCCTTTTATGATGAAAGTGATGATATGGGTCTGAGTGCGGACATGCGTTATTTCATGGCCGGAATATTGAGGCATGCGAGAGGTTTTACTGCGGTCTGCAATCCGATTGTAAATTCATATAAGAGGCTGGTACCCGGTTATGAAGCGCCAAGCTATATTGCATGGAGCGGTAAAAACCGTTCACCGCTGCTCCGAATACCGTCATCCAGAAAATTATCGACAAGGGCTGAAGTCCGTTCTGTCGATCCGGCGGCGAACCCATATCTTGCACTTGCCGTCATCTTGAAGTCAGGACTGGACGGCATTAAGAATAAAATGAACCTGCCGGAACCGGTTAATCTGAATCTGTATGAAATGACACGGGAAGAAAGGGAAGCGGTCGGGGTGGAAGATCTGCCGTCGACGCTGTATACAGCTCTTAAGGCATTGAAAGAGGACACGGTTGTTCAGGAGGCGCTGGGACCTCACATTTCAAGACAGTTTCACAGCAACAAAAGCATCGAGTGGGATATGTACCGTGCCCAGGTGTCAGATTGGGAAATTAAACAGTATTTGAATCATTATTAATAGAAAAAAGCCTGATTGAAATCAATCAGGCTTTTTTCTGAGTATATCTTTAAATTCTTTAATATCATTTTTCAGTAATTTGAACTCTTCATCCGATAACACCTTGTCCTTATAACGCATTTTTTGATAATGCTGAAGTTTGGAGATGGAAGTATAATCCTCGAGTGACAGTCGTTTGAACCATTGTTCAATTGTCTCATCGTGGTATCTGCCGTATCCGTTTGAGTAGGCCCATTTCTCAAAATTAAAGTACATCCTGCGGACTTTGTCGGCAGGTGCTTTTTTATTTTGTGGTTTATATGTTTTAGTCCTGTCAGCAAAAGTATTTTTACTGCTCGCTGATTTTTCTTCTGTGACAACATCCCGGTTTTTAAAATAAAAATAGATGCAAACGATGACTGCGATGATAACTGCCGCGATGATGATCGGGCCGAATGGAATATTCAAGATCTGATTGGTAGATGAGACGATTTCTTCAGGTGACTCATATCCATCCAGTTCAGTTTCCTCTTCTTCGAATAATTTATCGGGATAATCCAGCTCAACATTTTCTAAAAATGCAAAGACAGGTCTCAGCAGAAAAACAAATGCATTCAGCAGAAAAATCACTACGTAGCTTAAGCCGTATATAATGAATTTATATATATATCCGATTGAAAATGAAATCACTAGAAATAGTGCAGTGAAAATTGAAATCACTTTTAAATATGCCGGCAGACCATAGCCGCTGTCCATGGCAAGGCTGATAATCTTGCTCACGATATATCCCATTACTGCAATCACAAAAATTATATTGAATGTACTTAAGTTCTCATCGACTTGCGCTGTTGAAAGCATGGTGATGATGATGAGCCATATCAATGATGTGAGTATAGCGAGGGGCGCGAGCGTGTCAGATACATTGTAGTAGAGCTGCTCCAGACGCCATACGGGTAAAGTGCTGATTAATAATGCAGACAGAAAATAATCTCCTGTGAACATTAGAATGATAA
The DNA here is from genome assembly GCF_059568765.1 of Lacicoccus kunmingensis DSM 17847. NCBI lineage: Bacteria > Bacillati > Bacillota > Bacilli > Caryophanales > Salinicoccaceae > Lacicoccus > Lacicoccus kunmingensis. The sequence continues at coordinate 8,812 of NZ_JCANUC010000009.1, forward strand.
ATGTCACGGGTGTTAAAACATAAATGTATTTTGATGGTAACTTCAAGAGCAGCAAATGACTGATTACATAGTGGGCCACGACAACTATAAGAAAAATGAGTACATTATTTCTGTCATCTGCCGCATTATGAATATTTAAAAATAGGTAGACCATTAGAATAAAAGCCATTTCAACAAGAAAAACACTTAAAAATGACGAGTGATATTTTAAGAAACTCATTTGCCGGCCCCCTTTAACGTGCTCAGCTTAAAAGGTTCCAGACCATGTTCATTCAACTGATAGATGACCGTGCCTCTGTCGATATACATTTGCAGTTCTTTTACCATCAAAGCATCGGCTTCCCCCGTAAAGATGATATGAGTCGGCGTTTTTTCAGTCTGTTGTACAAATTTCAGGAAACGGTCAAAGCTGATTGTATATGTGACAGTTTTAATACGCGCCAATGCTTCAAGTATTGTTCTGTAATGCAATTTCCCGGAACTTTCCGGAATGGTGTAAAAATGATCCTGATCAAAAGTGCGCATGTTGGCCATTAATTTAAAAGGAATATTCTTTTTTGTAATCTCTCCAAATATAAATGCCAATTTTTCAAAGATGATTTCAATATTATTCGGAGGCGCGAACGATTTCTCCGACCGCAGGTTTATTAAAAACAACCAGGACATGCGGGTCGTCTTTTCGTATTGTTTTGTCATCAATTCGCCGCTGCGTGCGCTGAGTTTCCAGTGGACATCCCGCAGACTGTCCGTCCTTTCATAAGGTCTGCTGCCGTTTGCGAGCAGCGGGTCATGGAATAAAGTATTCTTTTCCAAATATAAACCCTGTTCGATTTTAGCTTTTATAGGCTGGTTATGGAGTGCGTAACGGTCGGGATAGACGAGTATTTCATGGTTTGAATGGCCGATTTGTTCGAGTCTGATATCACCGAATCCGAAAAGACGGGGAATGCTGATTCTAGTATTTATAATTTTGCTCATACCCCGGTTTTTCGCTTCGAAAGGCACTTCTATTATCGTGGATTTCCTGGGAAATACTGTGAACATAAAATTATTTTCTGTAACATTTCTGATTTTCAGAGCCTGGTCATTATAAAATTTAATATCATCACCGGCAGAGATATTTATTCGTGCCGATAAGATGGGAAGCCATCCTCTTTGAATGATTTTTAATTGCAAAGTGCCTTCCTGCCCTTTATATTTTCTGATATCTCTGGGGAAGACTTCCACCGTCAGGCGGTCAGCAGCGTATTTTTCGTAAATGAAGTTCAGACCGGTCATTGTAATGACAATCCCTATAATCAGCTGGAGCCATCCATTTAAATCCACTGTGAATAAAAGATTGAATACAATCATCACAGCGATTATGAAAAATAGTATGACTCCAATTTTAGACTCCGTATGGACGACTCTATACCTCATCCCGTGTGACTCCATACTCAACCGGCACTTTTGTCTGGTTTAGAATAGTATTAATGACTTCGTCGTGATTCGTCACAGTCATTCCTTCGATATTGAGGACGATTCGGTGGGAGAGAACATAAGGCGCGATATATTTTACATCATCGGGCGTCACATAGTCTCTTCCATTAATCAAAGCAGTCCCGATGCTTGCCTGCATCAGAGCGATTGTCCCGCGGGGTGAGGCACCGAGTTCAATATGTTCATGATTGCGTGTCTGATGAACGAGGTCGATTATATAATCTTTAACGGTATCATTAACCTCTATTTGACCAGCCGTATCCTGTATCTCTTTGATTGTTTCCAAAGTCAGCACCTGTTCTATTGCGGCATGTATCTTTTTATTCCTGTGAAGATCAAGCATCAGCCGTTCATTTTCAAATGAAGGGTAGCCGAGGTCTATTTTTAAAAAGAAACGGTCCATCTGGGCTTCTGGTAAATCGAATGTCCCCTGTTTGGATTCAATCGGATTTTGTGTTGCGAGCACAATGAACGGTTCCTCAATCGGGTATGTTTTGCCGTCGACGGTGACCTGCCCCTCCTCCATCACTTCAAGCAGTGCTGATTGTGTACGCGGTGTGGCGCGGTTGATTTCATCCGCCAGCAGAATGTTTGTTTTTACAGGGCCGAGCTGCAGTTCGAATTCCTTTGTCTTTGGATTATATATGTTCATGCCGGTGATGTCGGTTGGAAGGACATCCGGTGTGAATTGAACTCTGGAAAAGTCTCCGCCCATCACCTGTGAGATGGATTTTGACAGGACGGTTTTACCGGTTCCCGGTACACTTTCAAACAGTATATGCCCCTTTTGGATAATACTGATGAAAATAAGATCCACTACTTCTTCCTGGCCGACAATCACTTTGCCGATTTCTTTTTTCAAATCATCTAAATATGTAAGAGCCACTATGAATCATCCCCTTTATTTGTAAATTCAGTTAATAGTATATCAGAGCCTTCAGGCGATGAAAAAGATTAATAGTAATAGTGTTCGACATTTAGCCGTTAATGTGAGAAACTTTAATATAAATAATAGACGAAACCCGCTTTGAAGGAGGCGCATTATGTCCGTTGTAATTTTTGACGTTGATGGAGTATTTTTAAGTGAAGAAAGATGTTTTGATGTAGCTGCATTGTCTGTACATGAACTGCTTTTTAATCCAAGATATTTAAATTTGACTCAGGAAAAATTTAAAACGTCTTATACAGATGAAGAAATTGCAGAAATTAGAAGTAAAATCTTTTTAGACGATAAAGTGTTGAGTCGTTATAAAGAAATGGGATTAAACTCTAACTGGGACATGTTATACATATCGTTCTCGATTATTTATATCAACCTGCTGAAAGACTCAGGTATCAATATAAGTAATGTCAATATTAACAACCTTTATGAGATGGGCGAAATGTTGGGCGATGCTGAGCCTGACTACAGTCAAGTTTTAGAGTTTCTTGATGGTGATGAATACACTAAAGAAACAATTTACGAAGGTCTTGTAAACTACGCAACTTCATTGAAATTCTTAAATGAAAAAGACGATTTTAAAACAAATAGTAAACTATGGCATTTAGGCCAGCACATCTACCAGGAATGGTACCTGGGCAGTGAAAGAATGAAAATGAAGGACAGCGAACTTCCTATAGAAGGCGATAAAGAAGGTTTCCTTCATCAGGAAGAATGGCTTGCTCCGGTTGATAAAATCGAAACAATGCTGAAAAATCTGCTGGATGCGGATAAGACGATCGGTATTGCTACAGGTCGTTCAAGAGAAGAAACCCTTATCCCTTTTGAAGCTGCAGGGCTGCTTAAATATTTTGAGGATCAGAGAATCTCCACTGCTTCTGAAGTTAAAGAAGCGGAAGCGAGAGAAGGGGTGGACCGTCAATTGTCCAAACCACACCCTTACAGCTACCTGTGGACACTTTACGAACACAGTGAAGAATACTTTACAGAGTCCGTCAAAGGAGAAAATATCTCTGAAGCGAAAGTTTATGTTGTCGGTGATTCAGTAGCGGATTATTTCTGTTCTGAGAAGATGGAAGTTGAATTCATAGGAACACTGACAGGTTTGACCGGGGATGATATCATCCCGACATTTACAGACCTCGGCGTTTCAAGAGACAATCTCGTGCCGGATGTCCTGCATGTTGAAAGCATGGTTAAATAAATTAAAAATAAAAGCACCGCAGAAATTTTAATTTCTGCGGTGCTTTTCGTTTTACTATAGTTGTAAATCCACTTGGCGTACATTTTTGAATCCATCTATGCTCTTCAAATCTTCCAAAGCTGCTTCGCTCACTGCTGAATCGAGAGACAGTGATAGCAGAGCAGCGCCGCCTTCATTGGATCTGCCGAGCTGCATGCTGGCGATATTGACTGAATGTTTGCCGAGAATGGCTCCCATGTCACCAATGACGCCCGGACGGTCGATATGATTGATGATGAGTATATGTCTTGTCGGTTTGATATCGACCTGATAATCATCGACTTTGACGATACGTTCACCATATCCATCGAGGACGCTTGCGCCGAGAACGAGATTTTCTTCATTGTTGGATAATTCAACTTCAAGGTAGTTATTATATCCTTTTGTTTTTCCTTTTTTCTCAACTTTGTAAGTGACATCCTGTTCCTGAAGGAAATAGAGTGCGTTGATGATATTTACGCTTTCACCGAAATGCGGGCTCAGTAAGCTCGCGATAAATGAGCGTGTGAGCATGCTTGTGTCATCAACGGCAATATCACCGTGGTACTTCAATCTGATTTCATTAGGCGGCTGGTTCATCAATTGAATGCCGACTGAACCCATATGGCTCGAGATGTTGATGTAAGGTTTCAGTTCCTTGCTGATATTTTCACTGATACGCGGTGCATTGACTGCGTGAATGATCGTATTGTTCTCGAGTATCTGGATGATTTCCCGGGAAATGCTGACTGCAACCTTTTCCTGTGCCTCTATTGTTGAAGCGCCCAGGTGAGGTGTAACAACAACGTTAGGATGTGAAAGTAACTCCATATCAGTAGGCGGTTCCTCTTCGAATACATCGAGTGCTGCACCGCCGATTTTACCTTCTTTCAAAGCTGTCAGTAAGTCTGCTTCATCGATGATGCCGCCGCGTGCAACGTTGATCAGGCGGAGGTTCGGTTTACAATTTTCAAAGAAAGCCTCGCCGACAATGCCCTTCGTCTGTGGAGTAAGCGGAGTGTGGACTGTAACAAAGTCAGCAACTTTAGAAATCTCATCCACTTCCATTTTTTCTATTTCTGATTCTTTTGCTTTTTCATCTGATAAATAAGGGTCGAAAGCAACTATTTTCATCCCGAAGACTTGAGCGCGTCTTGCAACGCCGAAACCGATTTTGCCAAGACCGATGATGCCGAGAGTCTTGCCGTATAATTCGACACCTTTATGTGCGCTGCGGTTCCACACACCTTCAGACAGTTCTTTATGCGCTTCAGGTATGTCTCTGGAAAGGGAGAGCATCATGGCCATAGTGTGCTCGGTAGCGGAGATGGTATTGCCATCCGGTGCGTTTACAACGATTACCCCAAGTTTAGTCGCTGCATCGATATCGATATTATCCACACCGACACCGGCACGTGCGACTACTCTTAGTGAGCGTGCATGCTGAATGATTCTTTCTGTGATTTGAGTCTGACTTCGTACGATAACAGCATGATAGTCATAAACGATTTTCACGATTTCATCTTCTGTCAGTCCTGTATTGATGTCCACCTGATAGTTCGGGTGGTGGATCAGCTCACTGATACCATCTTCACTTACCGGATCCAGAACGAGAACTTTATAAGTCATTAAAAAATACCTCCTGCGCTTTTGTGATTGCTTTACCATAATAGTTTTTCTGACGATATTTACTTAATATCCCTTCCATTGCACTTAGAACGACGATGATATCTGCAGGGAACATGTACCCCATATGGCCGATACGTAAAATCTTGCCTTTCAGGTGCTTTTGGCCGCCGGCTATCGTTATACCAAAGTTATTTTTCAGCTCGTCTTTGATGTGTGAAAGCTCATCAGACGAGGATTTGAATGCTGTAACGGTAGGCGATGCGAACTCATCCTTCACAAGGAGTTCCAAATCCAGAGCTTCTAAACCTGCTCTTAACATATCTCTCATTTTCAAGTGTCTTTCAAAAACATTTTCCAGCCCTTCTTCAGCGATTGAATCCAACACAGTTTCTAAACCTTGTATCAGGGATACTGCAGGTGTGAAAGGTGTAGTATCTTTATCCAATGAATCGAAATACTGATTCAAGTCTAAATAAAATCTTGGAATATCATTGCTCTGTACTTTTTGTTTTGCTGCTTGATTCATCGCTACAAATGCAAGTCCGGGAGGCAGCATTAAAGCTTTCTGGCTGCCTGAAATCAGACAATCGATGTTCGATTCTGCCAAATTGAACTTTGTACCGCCGACGCTGCTCACTCCATCAACGATAAACAGCGCGTCTTTATTATAATCTTTAACGATCTGACCGATTTCAGTAATCGGGTGTAAAACCGCAGTGGATGTCTCACAAGCCTGTGATACCACAACTTTAATATTATCTAATTTTGAAAGAAATTCTTTGAAGTGCTCAGGATCTACCGCATCTCCCCATTCCACTTCATAAGTATGGACGTTATACGGATAAGTTTCAGCGATGGCACGGAAACGTGCACCAAAAGCACCGCTTACTATAACTACGACATCTTCATCCGGGGCAGCTAAATTTACCATCGCCGCTTCCAGTGAACTTGTCCCGCTGGACGATAAGATCACCACATCGTCTTTTGTTCCGAAAACATCTTTGATTTTCGGCTTGATACTGTTCATTAAATCAGTGAAATCACTTGAGCGGTGGCCAATCATTCCTTCAGCCATACGCTGATTTACATTTTCCGGTATTGGTGTAGGACCGGGAGTCATTAACATTTTCTTTTGCAACCTGAATTCCTCCTATAATTAAGCTTAAGTATATAATATCGTAATTTTTAGAAAATAAACATAATGTTACTAATTATCTTTGCCATCTGCAAGCATTTTATCTACAAGGGAGTGTGCTTCCTGATAAATATCCTTGTACGATGTGCCACTTAATTCGTGAGTCAAATTCATAAGATCGTTGTTTTCAATCTCTTTTCGGAGTTCTTTATAAACCGTGTTGTCATATTCAACGTCGTCTGCCGGCGGCAATAATAATATTAAAGACCAGTTCTGGAGTTGAATATAATAATCAAATACATCGTACAGCCTGTTTGAGGCTTCATTTGAATCAGACAGCCTGGTCATGACTTTGGCGGTCATAACATCGGTATCTGCAAAGAAAACTTTCCTGGTGGCAGGTGAATGGATGTTTTTTCTGTTGATATCGAACTGTCCGATTCCGATCGCATGAAAATCTTTTACATCGAGTTCATCCGGATGGACCTGATGTTCCACCTGATAATCTTTTTTATATTCAACAGAATAACTCGTAGAATAACGCCTTGCCAAATCCTGTACCAGCTTTGATTTACCCGTATCCGGCGCCCCGATAACCAAAACATTCTGAACAAAGAATCGGCGGAACGGCCGGGTAACGTAGTCCCAATTAATCAGTGCGGACTCTCTGATGTTTGTGCCGCTGATTTTAAGGACTTGTCTGTCTACAAGGATGACATTCGTCGAAACATTTTTCCAACTTTTTGTGTAAAAAACTTTTAGCGGATCAATATATTCCTCTTCACCGACATAAAATGTCAGATCCTCCAGGTCCTCCATTCGATATGGCATATTTTCTGAAATGATATCGGCCATCTTTTCCAGCCATAATTTCCATCCTTTCGGATACCTGGGGATATGAGTTTCATCCAATTTAAGGACGGTGACATTTTCATCTCCTGCACACAGCTGTCTCATTGCTTTTACGCGATGATTCAGATTCATCTCGTGTTCGTCGCCGCGATCTCCCGCATAACCGCTGACAATGACGAGTGCATGATCATTCTCCCTTTTCGCACGGATGATCTGTTCGAAATGTCCAACATGACACGGAGCGAATGTACCAAAATAAACGCCTAGACTTTTCATGTATACAACTCCTAAATGATATATAGTGCGTTAACAACTCCATTATACTCCTAATTCATGAAATTTTAATTTTATTTGTGCTACAATCATTCTATAATATGAAGGCACCACTGATTATGCATGATATTTTAGGATATAAAGAGTGAGGAAATAGAATGTTTAAATGGATAAACATCTTCAGAGGTTTTTTAATGGGGATTTGTGAGATCATCCCCGGAGTGAGCAGCGGTACTATGGCACTGCTGCTTGGAATATATGATCAATTTTTAGGCGCAATCGGCCATATTGTGTCAAAACACTATAAGAAATCAATAATATTTCTTTTACCTCTGGTAATCGGGATGGGCATTGCGATATTGACGATGTCATCATTGATGGATTATTTACTGACGGAACATACCAAACCGACACACTGGTTTTTCATCGGGATGGTCCTCGGCGTCGTACCGATGATGTTCAAGATTTCGAATTATAAAGCTGAGTTTAAAACGATACATTATATATTGATGAGCTTTGTATTGCTGCTGCTGTACTGGTTGTCGACCATGAATGAAAGCCGTGCAGCGGCAGAGAGCATTGATGTGTCGCTGCCGCTGCTTGCCGGGTTATTTCTGAGCGGCATGCTGGCTTCATCGGTAATGATACTTCCGGGCATATCCGGGTCGCTTGTATTACTGATAATAGGTGCGTATCCAATGATCATGAAAGCAATTAATGAATTTACATCACTAAACTTTGAAGTTGTGCCCTTACTGATAGCGACCGGACTCGGCATAGTGTCAGGTCTGCTTCTGGCGAGCAGAGGCATTCAATTTTTACTGAGAAATTACACATACCTCATGTATGCAATGATTATCGGTCTTTTATTCGGTTCAGTATTTTCCATTTATCCGGGACTGCCGGAAACTACGGGTACTTTTATAGCATCAATTGTTTCATTATTGGCAGGTTTGTCAATAAGTATATATATGGGCAGCAAAAATAAACAAAGTATATGATGAGGTGATGTGATGGCGGATCAACACCCATTGGTGGAAGATTATTTTGAATATGTGAAAAGCACGATCGACTACAAAATCGCTGTAGCAGGGCAGGTTGACGCAGGAAAGAGCGCTTTAGTAAATGCCCTGACAGGCGAGAATTCACATATATCCACAGAGACCGACGCAACCAGGGATGTCGTCAGCTACCCCTATAAAGACAAAGGAGAGCTTCTCGATTTTCCGGGAGTCGGCACTACTGAATTTTCACCAAAACAATATAAAAAACTTTTGAAAAAATATAAAGTGAAACATGTACTTTATGTCTTCTCATCGAAAATCAGAGATGTAGATGAAAAAATAATCAGGTTTCTTGCAAAGAATAAAATTAAAGTGACGTTCATCTACAGCAAGCTGGACACTCTGGTCGATGTCACCGGGAAATATGAACAGTCGCTATTACAGCAGGAGAAAAATTCCGAGCTCCACGTCACTTTTAAGAAAGTGATTACCGACCCGCTTAAATACCACTTTATCAGTGTGCGGGACAATCATGGAATTGAAGAGTTGAAGGCATCCATTGAAAAGTATCTGGAGACAAAAGAAGCAATATTCCAAAAGCGTGTTAAAAGCTCAAAATACTTTAATAAATACCTGAATAAAAAAAGCAACGCTTTGGCGGCCAAGCTCCTGACACCAGGTTTTAAAGACCTCCTTTTAAGCAGGGAATTTAAAACGATAGAACAAAAAACGAGAAGTCATTTTCATATAGATGAAGAAGATGCCGAACTGGTTGGGGAACGGATGCCGCGTGTCATTGACTTTGTCAATCAGGCGAAAGAAAGTAATAAAGCTGAAAACAACTACCGCAAGATGATAGGGCCGCTGACAACATTGATTTCGACTGTATTGAAAGTAAGGAAACTGAATGTCATTACATTCATATTATCGACATTCGGAGAAGCGGGAGTCAGAGCGGTTTATCCGATGCTGAAGGGCGTGTTTGAATATGTCCGTGCGGTGAATGATCTGGCAGGCGACGTACTTGAAGCACGGCTGAAAGAAATATAATTGATTGGACAGACCTGAAAAGGTCTGTTTTTTTATTACCCAAATCAATGCAAAGGTTTGCATTGTAACGTTGATTTATAAAGGATAAACCAATAATAATATTTATAATACAACATTATAAATAAAATAATTAATGCAATCGTTTGCACAAAAGTCTTGACACTTTATGTGAAAGCGCTTTATTATAATTAGTGAAAAGTGCTTTCAAAACAAAGGGGGATAATTTTGAAAAATTTAAAATGGTATTGCGGAATACTGCTTGCTTTAGTGCTAGTGCTTGCGGCATGCGGACCGGATCGTCCGGAATCTGTGGCGGATGAAGCAGGCGGTGACGACAATGGGGAACCTGAAAAGCCTGAGTCACTGTCAGTATGGCTCGACGGGGAAAATCAAATTGCAACTTACGGAGAAATTTTTGACAAATATGAAGAGGAAACGGGCATTGCAGTAGAATATACCGAAGTGGGCATGACCGACCAGCTGGAGCAGCTGTCACTGGATGCACCGGCAGGACAGGGACCGGACATTTTCCAGCAGGCGCATGATATGATCGGCAGTGCATACCTGCAAGGTCTGGGTCTGGAACTGGACCCTGAAGAATTTGACTTGGAGAACTTCAATGAAAATGCGATAGAAGCATATACATATGAAGGGAGTCTGATGGGGATACCGTTTGCATCGGAAGCTGCAGCTCTTTATTACAATAAAGATCTGATCGATGAAGCGCCGGCGACTACAGAAGAACTGGAAAGCATCATGGAAGAGTTTACTGATTCCGGGTCGAATGAATACGGATTTCTGATGGAAGCGACAAACTTCTATTTTGTATATCCATTTCTATTCTCAAATGGAGAACAGATTTTCAGTCAAAACGAAGATAGCAGCTATAATGCCGATGACCTTCAAATTACTGAAGATGGTGTAGTTGAGCAGGCTGAATTATTTCAGAAGTGGTTCGATGAAGGCTACCTGAGTGAAAATGTTACCGGAGATGTACTTGATGGTCTATTTACAGACGGACAGGCACCGATTGCACTGACAGGTCCATGGAAACTTGCTGAATATGAAGAAGCACTCGGTGATTCTCTCGGTACTGCGGTATTGCCTGAATATAACGGTGAAGCAATGACGCCTTTCATGGGGGTTAAAGGCTGGATGATTTCAGAGTACACTGAAGAAGAATACTGGTCGAAAGATCTTCTCAAATTTATGACGAATCAGGAAAATTTGCAAACTGTAACGGATCAAATGCAGGAAACTGCACCAAGGACAGATGTTGAAACTCAAAATGAGTTACTGGCTGTTTTTGATGAGCAGGCTGAAAATGCTGTACCGATGCCGAACATTCCTGAAATGGCACAAGTTTGGGAGCCGATCGGCGATGGACTGATCTTCATTTCCAATGGAGAAGATCCGAGGGAGATTCTTGAAGAAGCAACAGAGCAGATTGAAACGAATATTGAATCAGCTTCAGGCGGGGCAGGTTCCGGGGATGAAGAGTCCGACGAATAACATAGGGAGGAATAGACATGAGTAAGAAACCTGGATTGGCTGCAGCCCTGTCTATCCTGCCCGGGCTGGGCCAGCTATATAATAAGAGGTACATCAAATCCGGTGTCTTCTTTATTCTTTTTATCTCTTTTGTATCAGTGTTTTATAATTTTCTTAATATAGGTTTATGGGGATTATTTACGCTCGGTGAGATTCCAAGGGTCGACGATTCCAGAATTTTACTCGCACAGGGTATCATCTCTCTGCTCGTCATCGGAATCGCCCTGACTTTTTATGCTGTAAATATTATCGATGCATACAGGGATGCCAAATTGATCAATTCAGGAGACTTCAGAACTCTGATGCAGCGATTCAGAGATTCGTGGGATAAGAGTTTCCCGTATGTGATTGTGGCACCGGGGCTGGTATTGCTGCTGTTTCTTGTAGTGTTTCCGTTACTGTATATGTTCTTTTTAGCATTTACGAACTATAATTTATACAATGCACCGCCTAAAAATGTTTTGGATTATGTAGGGTTTGATAATTTCAAAGCGCTTATTGAGGTGGATATATGGAGAAATACATTCTTCAGCGTGTTTACGTGGACAATCGTGTGGACACTGGTGGCAACGACACTCCAGATTGCTCTGGCGCTGCTGTTGGCCATCATAGTGAATAATCCGCTGATCAAATTCAAAAGGCTGATTCGTACAGTTCTGATTTTACCTTGGGCTGTACCGGCATTTGTAACGATACTGATCTTTTCGGCGCTGTTCAATAATCAGTTCGGAGCGATCAATAATGATATTCTGCAGCCGTTGTTCGGGCTCAGCCTTCCCTGGCTGTCCGACCCGTTCTGGGCGAAGGTTGCCCTCATTTTGATACAGACCTGGCTGGGCTTTCCTTTTGTCTTTGCATTATTTACAGGCGTTCTGCAAAGCATATCGGCAGACTGGTATGAAGCTGCGGACATAGACGGGGCTTCCAGCTGGCAGAAATTCAGCAACATCACATTTCCGCACATTATGTTTGCAACTGCACCGCTGCTGATTATGCAGTACGCCGGAAATTTTAATAACTTTAACATCATATACCTTTTCAATGCCGGCGGACCTGCCATAAGAGGGCAGAATGCAGGAGGGACTGATATTTTAATCTCCTGGGTGTATAAACTGACATTTGAAACTCAGAACTTTAATATGGCTGCTGCCATATCTATCATCATCGGCATCACCGTTGCGAGTATCGCAGCATTCCAGTTCAGCCGCACACGCTCGATCAGAGAGGAGGGTAAAATATAATGACCAGAAAAAATAAAAATCTGTTGAAGATGATTGTCATGTACGGCATCATTCTTATAATGTTTGCAGTTATATTTTATCCGCTTCTGTGGACATTCGGCATATCGCTGAACCCGGGCAGCAACCTGTACGGTGCCAGCATGATTCCGGATGATTGGTCGTTCACTCATTATGAGTGGCTGTTCACCGATCCGAACAGCATGTATCTGACATGGTATAAGAATACGTTGATTGTGGCATTCGCTTCGTCACTGCTCTCTGTGGTCTTCGTCACTTTGACGGCATATGCATTTTCAAGGTACCGCTTCATCGGCAGAAGATACGGGCTTTACGCGTTTTTAATTTTGCAGATGTTTCCGGTATTGATGGCGATGGTTGCCATTTATATACTGCTGAATACCATCGGTCTCTTAGATTCACTGTGGGGCCTGGTACTCGTCTATGTCGGCGGTTCAATACCGATGAATGCATTTCTTGTAAAGGGCTATTTTGACACTATACCAAAGGAGCTGGATGAATCGGCGAAAATGGATGGCGCAGGGCATTTCAGAATCTTCTTTACGATAATGATACCGCTCGCGAAACCAATTATTGCCGTAGTCGCACTTTTCAATTTCATGGCACCGTTCATGGACTTCATACTGCCGAGGATTGTACTCAGAAGTCCGGAAAACTATACGCTTGCGCTGGGATTGTATAACATGGTCAATGATGCTTTTGCCAATGAATTTACACGTTTTGCCGCAGGTTCGATTTTAATAGCGGTACCAATAGCGATTGTTTTTTTATTCTTGCAGAGGTATTTGATTTCCGGACTGATGTCAGGTTCGACTAAAGGATAGATTTTAAGGAAGTGAATTCATTTGGTAACTATAAAAGATATTGCCAGAAAAGCAGGGGTATCTCCTTCCACAGTTTCAAGAGTGGTAAAAGACCACGCAGGAATCAGCCTGGTCACCAAGGAGAAGGTCAGGAAAATCATGGACGAAATGAACTATAAACCGAATGTGGCGGCGAGAAACCTGGTAACCAATAAGTCGTATACAATCGGCCTTGTGATTAAAAGTACAGTGCATGAGCATGAACTGAACCCCTTTATCACAGAAGTGACTCTCGGCGTCTCTGAATCATGCCGGGACAGGGGATTTTCAACTTTATCAACATCGATGCAGGATGATGATGATCTGATCACTGAAGTGCAGGATCTGATCAACAGCCGTCAGGTGGACGGCTTCATACTGCTGTACTCAAAAGAAGATGATGCGGTGACCAACTATTTACGAAGTATTGATTTTCCGTTTGTTGTCATCGGGAAAGACCTTATGAACATGAATGACTCGATCTATATTGACAATGATAATGAACAGGCATCATATACATTGACGAAGCATCTGCTCGAGAAGGGATTCCGGGATATTAGAATCATCAATGACAGCGATGTCTTTGCAGTTGCAAAAGACAGAATCAGCGGCTTTATAAAGGCACTGGAAGAGAACGGCATAAATCCGGCCGATAAAGTGATAGATATATCCGAGGGGGAAACCACACTGGAGGGGACATTAAGACAACTGATCGAGAATGAACGGCCGCATCTTTTAATGACAATGGACGGCCTCTTTAATTCAAAAATTTTATCCACTCTTTATAAGATGGATATCAAAGTGCCGGAAGATGTTGCGACAGCAACGTTCAATGATTCACCGATGACAGCATTTGCCTCCCCGCCCCAGACAACAGTGGATATTTTCCCGAGAGATCTGGGAAGGGAAGCGGGAAGAAAGATATTGGATCTGATCAACGATCCGGAATGTCTGAAGATTAATATAACAATTCCGACGAAAATCATAGAACGGGAATCAACGAGGAGGACGATTGATGATTAATATAGGAGTGATTGGATGCGGCAGTATAAGCCGTTCCAGACATATACCCGAATATGCAGACAATGAAAAAGTGAAATTAAGTGCTTTTTGTGATGTTGTATTAAGCCGTGCAGAAGAACAGACGGAAATACACGGAGGAAAGGCATATGAAGACTACAAAAAGCTGCTTGAAAATCCCGGTATTGATGCGGTCAGTGTATGCACACCGAATCATCTGCACGCAGAAATTACGATTGCGGCCCTCGCAGCCGGCAAACATGTGCTGTGTGAAAAACCGATGGGGGTAACGGCAGAGGAAATGGACCGGATGATAGAAATGGAAAAGGCATCGGGCAGACAGCTGATGATTGCGCATAATCAGAGGCTGATAAAGGAACACCAGGTGGCAAGGGAATGGATATCAGAGGGGAAGCTTGGAAAGATATACTCATTCAAAACTTCTTTTGGGCACCCTGGGCCGGACGACTGGAGCGTAGACGGAAAAGACAGCTGGTTCTTCAGAAAAGATGAAGCGGTCATGGGTGCCATGGGTGACCTTGGTGTACATAAAGCGGATGTCATCCGTTATTTGCTGAACGAAGAGTTCAAGCAGGTTGCAGGGTTCATTACTACTGAAGCCAAGGCGTTTTCTACAGTCGATGATAATGCAGTATGTATTTTACGTTCGGAATCGAATATCGTCGGAACACTGCATGCCAGCTGGTCATACAACGGCAAAGAGGATAATTCGACAATCATATATGGTGAGAACGGCATTTTGGAATTGCTGAACGATGATGACTATCCCTTTATGTTCACTTCAAAAAACGGTGATGTCGTCAAAGAGAATTTTGGCGGCATCCAGACAAATGACGGAGACGGACAGAGCTTGAGTTCGCATGTAATAGATACATTTGTAGATGCACTGGAAAACAAAAAAAGAGTGCCGATGACTGCAGAAGATGTCAAAAAGTCTGTAGAAATCATTTTAAATGCATTCAGATCAAATGAAACTGATCAAATAATAACAGTAAAATAGGTGTTCATATGGCAAAAATGAGATTAGGTTTTATCGGTGTAGGAGATATTTCTACGGGGAGGCATCTGCCGATATTTACAAAAATGGAAGAAGTGGAAGTAATCGCAGTTCAGGATATCAATTACGGGCGTGCACTTGAAGTATCCAACGAATTCGGCATACCCAAAGTATGTAAAGATCCAAAGGATATGTATGACAGTGTCGATGCGGTCGTCATATGCACACCGAATAAATTTCATGCGCCGATAAGCATTGAAGCGATGAAACACGGTAAGCATGTACTGGTTGAAAAACCGATGGCAATGACAGTTGAAGAGTGTGAGGCAATGATGGAAGCGGAACAGGAGAACAACGTGAATCTCCATGTTGCATATCATTACCGTTTCATGAAACCGGCTCTTGCAGCGGAAAAGGTCGTGGAGCGGGGGATGATCGGTGAGCCGCTCGTCGTCCGGGTTCAGGGGTTAAGGCGGCGGAAGGTCCCCGGCTGGGGTGTATTTACAAACAATGAGCTCCAGGGAGGCGGCGCATTAATCGATTACGGCTGCCATCTCCTGGATCTGTCGATGTACCTGATGGGAGACGTCCAGCCGGTTGAAGTGTCAAGCAACGCCTATAACCGGCTGAGCAGAACGAAATCGATCAATGAGTGGGGCGAATTCGACAGAGAAAACTTTGAAGTCGATGACCATGTCAGTGCATTCATCCGTTTTGATAACGGAGCGTCCATGCTGTTTGAAACAAGCTGGTCAGCCAACATACCGCATGACAGGGAGCATATCAGCATATCCGGTACGGATGCGGGATTGAATGTATTTGAAATGACTGTCAACCAGGCGGATGAAGATATGATGACGACGATGAGTATCGACTATATCCAGGTCAAGGATAATTACGCACAGATGCAGGCTCAAAATTTCATTGATGCGATTAAAGGCAGGGCGGATTTGAAAGTCCCTTCTGCAGATGCGATGAAAGTATCGAAAATTATAGAAGCAATCTACAGGAGTTCCGATGAGAACTGCAGCGTCAGATTATGATTAATCAAGGAGGAATATGATGAAACTAGGTGTATTTAACCCTTTGTTCGGCCATATGGAGTTTGAGGAAATGTTGGATTATGTAAAAGAATCAGGACTGGAAGCCGTTGAAATCGGTACAGGCGGCTACCCGGGAAACAAGCATTGTGATGTGGATGAACTGCTTGAATCTGAAGATGAACGTACAAAATACTTAAAAGCATTCGAAAGCCGAGGACTTATCATCAGTGCTTTCAGCTGTCACGGCAACCCTCTGACGCCGGATCAAGAATTTGCAGCAGAGTCTGATGAAGCACTGAGAAAATCCATCAAACTTGCATCCCTGATGGGTGTGCCCGTTGTCAATGCGTTCAGCGGTACGCCGGCAGGTAACGATACGGATACGTCGGTCAATTGGCCGGTGACGCCATGGCCGGAGGAGTACTCAGAGATCAAAAATTGGCAGTGGGAAAATAAACTGATTCCATATTGGAAAGAAATCGGTGAACTCGCCAGGGAATATGATGTTAAAATCGGTCTGGAACTCCATGGAGGATTTCTGGTTCATACGCCGCATACAATGCTGGAGCTGCGTAAAGCTACAAATGAATATATTGGTGCAAATCTCGATCCGAGCCATATGTGGTGGCAGGGTATCGATCCTGTTGTGGCCATTAAAATTCTTGGCAGGGAAAATGCGATACACCATTTCCATGCAAAAGACACTTATATCGATCCGGAAAATTTAAACATGTACGGCTATCTGGATATGAATCCATACGGTGACATTAAAAACAGGACATGGACATTCAGAAGTGTCGGGCTCGGCCACAGTGTCGGGGAATGGTCCAATATGATGAGTGCACTCAGAACGTATGGCTATGACCATGTTGTTTCGATAGAGCATGAAGACGGTTTGATGTCGGTGGAAGAAGGTTTTAAAACGGCTGTGAACAATCTGCAGGGTGTTATAATAAAAGACAAACCTGTTGATATGTGGTGGGCATAAAGGAGCGATCAAATGGCTGAGATAAAAATGGAGAACATCAAAAAAGTATACGACAGCGGACCTGAAGTTGTACATGATTTCAATCTTGAAATCGAGGAGGGCGAATTCATCGTTTTTGTCGGCCCTTCGGGCTGCGGAAAATCGACGACTTTAAGAATGATAGCCGGTCTGGAAGAAATCACCGGCGGTGATTTTTATATCGACGGTAAAAGAATGAATGATGTTGAACCAAAAAACCGTGATATTGCGATGGTTTTTCAGAACTATGCATTATATCCGCACATGAGTGTTTACGACAACATGGCGTTTGGCCTGAAACTAAGAAAAACACCTAAAAAAGAAATCAGGGAAAGAGTCGGTAAAGCAGCGGAAATACTGGGACTGAGCGAGTTTTTGGAGCGTAAACCGAAAGCGTTGTCAGGCGGCCAGAGGCAGCGTGTCGCTCTCGGCAGAGCGATTGTACGGAATCCGGGCGTGTTCTTAATGGATGAACCTCTGTCGAATCTGGATGCAAAACTGAGAGTGCAGATGCGTTCTGAAATTACCAAACTGCATAAACGCCTCAACACAACCACCATCTATGTCACCCACGATCAGACGGAAGCACTGACGATGGCCTCGAGAATTGTGGTGCTTGATAAAGGCAATATCATGCAGGTCGGCACGCCTAAAGAAGTATATGACCTGCCGGAAAATGTTTTTGTTGCTGAATTTATCGGGTCACCGGCGATGAATATATTTGATGCCGGACTAGAGGACGGGGAACTTGTCATCGGTGACAGAACATTCAAAATTCCTGATGATAAGAAACAGATGCTGATCGATCAGGGATATGACGGTAAACCTGTCAAATTTGGCATTCGCCCCGAGGACATAAGAGATGAAGCGGAGTATGTGAAAGAATCGCAGGCGAATTTTGATGTAGAAGTCAAAGTGTGTGAACTGCACGGTTCAGAAGCGATGTTATATGCAGATATAGGCAACGAGGAGTTCATAGCAAGAGTGGATGCACGCCACAATATTACCGCCGGCGACAAGCTGAGATTTGCTTTCGACATGGATAAAGGGCATTTCTTCGATGCTGAATCAGAAGAGAGGATAACCAGTGCTGCACTGATGGAGAAAGAAAAAGAGATTATCGAAGGAAAGAATTCTGATATTATAAAAATTTAGCTGTACTGTAGGATGGCCGGCAGGATCACGGGTGAATTGTGGTCATACCGGCTTTTTATTTTCTTAATAATGGTATAAAATACATGACAATACATATCGAATGCTGAAAATGTTATGATTATATATGAAAATGAGGTGGCTGATTATGATTAAGTTCGATCACATCATACACTATGTGAACCAATTGGATGATGTCAGGAAAAAAGCGCCGCTGCCGGTACACACAGGCGGTGTGCATACGCGTCTCGGCACAGAAAACCTTTTGTCTTACCTGGATACGCGATATATTGAATATATTTCAATCAAAGATGAGAAACTATTTACCGACCATGTGCGGGAAGCGGAAGACTCTTTTGCCAAAGCGATCTATAAAATGAATTATACGAACGATTTCATCCGTTATGCGCTTGCTGCGGAGGATATTGTTATGCTGCGCGACCGTTACCGCGCACAGGGCTATGAAACGCTCGGTCCTCTGTATATGGAGAGGGAAACTGACGGTGAGACGCTGAGATGGTCTTTATTATATATAATGCATGATCAAATCATGTTTCCGTTTTTCATCCAGTGGGAAGAACCTGAAAGTAAAAGAATTGAACGGATAAAAGGCTTTGGTGCTGATATGAAGCCGGCGAAGCTGGTTATTAAGCAGGAAGTTGAAGATGCGGCGGAGTGGCGCGCTTTCTTTGATGTAATCGGTGTGTGGCAGGGAGAGATTGACGACAATACAACGATTGAGCTCACAGAAGGCAAAAATCCGGCCATATCCGTTGAAATGGATGTGACCGGGAAGAGTGGAAAATATATGGGCGCGGATTATAAGTTTATATAAAGCATGAAGCCTAAATGAGAAAGAGCAATCAGTATAGTGATTACGCTGAATAGCCTGATTGCAAGGGAGCCGCCGACCAGCAGATATGCAAGAGATAACATAAATGATACGATGGCAAGAATTATACGTAAACTGAGCAGCTGGATAAAGCCACTGTCTAAATATTGTCCCATTTCTGCCATGCTGGCAATATTCAATAATATTAAAATGATGATGATAGTAAATCTCATATTCAGCCACCTTTCATAAATGGAATTATAACAGATTTATTGGATTGGAGATAACAATGTATAAACGATTGCATTTAAGTGAAGAAGAGCATAATAAATTTATAGAAGAACATCCGAATGGCGATTTGCTTCAGCTGACTGACTGGGCGGAATCGAAAAAGCTGACAGGGTGGTATTTCAGAAGATTTGCACTGGCAGATGAGACTTCTGAATTAAAGGGTGTGGCGACACTGTTGTTTAAAAAGGTGCCCAGAATAAATACAACCCTCTGTTATATATCCAGAGGCTTTGTATGTGATTATCATGACCATGCACTGGTTGAAGCGATGCTGAAAGAAGCGGTCATAATTGCCAGGGATGAAAAAGCATATACGATAAAAATTGACCCGGATCTCCCGATTGACGAGTATGAAGATGCTCTCGAGAATCTGAAGACATTAGGTTTCAAGCATCACGGCTTCCAGGACGGGATGAGCAAAGGCACAATCCAGCCGCGCCAGACGATGGTGACAGATATAGACAAGAACGATGCGGATCTGCTTAAGAGCTTTGAAAGGAATAACCGTACAAAAGTACGCAATGCTCTTAAAAAAGGAACGGAAGTCTATACAGCCGGAAGGGATGACCTTAAAACCTTTGTTAATCTGATGAAGGAAACCGGAGAGCGTGACGGCTTCCTGACACGGGATATCACTTATTTTGAATCGATGTATGATCATCTCCACCCGAACGGACATATGGAATTGTTCCTGGTCAGGCTCATTCCTTCCAAAGTGGAGACGTCGGTGAAAGAGGACTTGGAGAAAATTGAGAACGAAATGAAAAAAGCGCATAAGAAAAAAGGCAGCGAGAAAAAAGATAATCAGTTAAGAGATTTAAGCAATAGGCAGAACAAACTGTATAATCAGCTTCAGGATGCAGAAAATCTTCATAGAGAGCATCCGGACGGCATCGTATTATCCGGTGCGCTTCTAGCACTGTCCGGACACAAAGCGTATTATTTATATGGTGCATCATCGAATGCGTACCGTGATTTCCTGCCAAATCATCATATGCAGTTTGCCATGATGCAATTTGCGAGGGACAAAGGTGCAAAAACTTATGATTTCGGCGGTGTCAGCGTGATGCCCGAGAAAGACTCACCGCACTTTGGCCTGTGGCAGTTCAAGAAAGTATGGGGGACGGAAGTTTCTGAGAAAATCGGGGAATTCGACTATATCCTCAAACGTCCGCTGTATACCGCGGCAGAAGTCGCCATGCCTCTTTTTCAAAAAGGCAAAGTTAAATTGAATCAGTTAAGAAAGAAATAAAATGATTAGAAAAAAAGGTTGGCATCTGATTCAGATGCCAACCTTTTATAATAAGTACGGACGTGTGACAAGCAGAAATACTATAAACAGCAGCGATAATATACTGAGAAGAGATACTATTAAATAAGTTGCTGTGTACAAAAAATGATTTTCATATAGATAGGGTCCGTTTCTCCATGAACGAATGCCCATCATAATGCCGAAAATCGCTGTAAATGCCCATAAGTATAAATTGAAAAACATTACGCCGTCATTTAAAAAGTAATTTATAAAAAATAACAGCTGCATTAAGATTAAAAGTATAGATATAACTCTTCTCATATTTTCACCTTCTGTTTTAATTCGTGAAAATCATTATGATCAGGACCGCTGCGAACATCGCTGTAAATGCATAAATTAAAAACACATTGTCACGATCATTTTTACTCTCTTTAAAAGCAGCAATCTCAATCGACAGCATCAACGACAGTCCGAGTACAAAAACAATGACTGCAGTGGGGTTTACGAGCGATAGGCTGTAGATGAGAATCATCAGCATGAACGCGACGCCTGAAATCAGTCTCAGTATATCCAGCGTCCGTTTTCTCATTATCATGACTGTGGAATATCCTATTACCAGATAGATCAGCATCATCAAGACGATGATCATAATGCCACCCGCTTTCTTTTACGATAGTATTGGAAAATGAAGAATGTCGCAAATATGGTCAACCCTGCACCAAACCAGAACGGCACACCCGGTGTGACGATGAATAACAGGTTGAAACTGATCGGACCGATTATTCTGCCCAGACTGTCCATTGAATAAGTTGTAGCAGTCATGCGTCCCATTTCATGGGCTTCTGCTTCCTTGGTTATCTGTGAAGTAATCAGCGTTCTGACCAGAGCGTTACCGACCATCAGAAAGACGATACAGACCCCTGCATATATCAGGCCGTTCATAAATGGCAGCATGATGAATGCGATTAATGTAAAAGCCTGTCCGATGAGCATAAACGGCATCTCCTGTCCGTCCTTTAATCTGCGGATGACACCACCCTGAACAATGGCGTTGAATATGCCGCCGATAAAGAACAGTACGCCCATTTCTGCAGGAGTTATATTGATTCTTTCAATTCCGAGCAGCTGGAAGGTACTTTCCATACCGCTGTTGATCAGCATGATTAAGAATGTACATACTAATAAAATGCCGACCGGCTGCAGAAAATACTCGGTAGGCAGCGTGATGTTCTTACGGACAATCGTTGTCGGCTGATAAGTCTCTCTGATTTTAAATATGGAAAAGATCAACGTTGCCAAAATGACGAAAGTCGTCATAAAATATGCTAAGCTCAGACTGACTTCAGCAAGCAGCCCGCCGATGCCCGGCCCGAAAATAAAGCCCATGCCGATGGACATGCCCACAAGCCCCATGTATTTAGTGCGTGTTTCCCGGGTTGTAATATCAGCGACCATACTTGTCGTCGCTGTGTACAGTGCACCTGAAGCGGCACCGCCCAGTATACGGCTTATGTACAATATAAATAAGTTGTCTATAAAAATACCGAATATGAAAAAGCTGAATGCAAAGGCGAATAGTCCGTACAGCAAAATTTTGCGACGGCCGAACCTATCACTCAGCCTGCCAAAGTATGGGGCGGACAGAAAGCTCGCCAACGAGTAGATGGCGAGCAGCCATCCCATATGAGTGGTAGATGCATTAAGTTCAGTAACGATTTCCGGTATGACGGGAATAATCATGCTGAAACCGAAGTAGATCAGGAACTGAACAATCATGATTACGGTTATCATTCTCTTCATTTCATGCACTTCCTGAGATCATTATTTTTGTTGTTTGATTTTATCTTTTGTTTCTTTGATCTGATTTTCGATGTCTACAAGCTGTTTTTCAAGAGGTACTGTATTATTTCCGGTATTTTCAACTTTCTCCAGGTCGCCCTGGACACGGACATAATCATATTTCAGCTCTTTTAGTTTATATTCCAAATCCATGTTTACACCACCTTAAATACTAGTTGTATCATATCATAAAGTTACATTATTAGGGGAAACTCTAAATGACTTTTCGACTACTTCTTAGGTATGATTATAATGAATGGAGGAAATATTATGCACACCTTTGAGATATATGAAGAATATTATAAATGGAATCCTTTAAAGGGAGAAGAAGCAACAGAAATTTATTTACTCGAATATGGCAAAGAGGAAGAACCGAATCAATATGAACCGACAGAGCCTTTGATTGCAAAGTCATATACTGAAGATATTAAAAAGACAAGAAGAGAACATAAGCGTCAGTTATGGCTTGAGATCAACGGAGTAAACGGTGTACCGAAACCGGTGACTTATTATCAGGAAGAATATGCTTTTCTATTTTATATTGCGCTGCCCGGTGTCAGCGCGGACTCATTTATGGAAGAAGCGGACCCGGAAAAGCGTGCAAGTGTTTTAAAGCAGGCCGGACGGTATTTGAGTTTATTACATAAGACCAAGGTCGAAGACTGTCCGTTCGTATTTTATGATGAAGAAAATAAAATGCACAATGACATCGTTCTCGGTCACGGAGATTTTGTGCTGCCGAATGTCATCGTGAATGAAAGTTATATTACAGGCAGCATCGATGTGATCAATATCGGTCTGCGCGACCGTTACGTTGATATTGCGAGCATGGTCAAAAGTATAGAAGAGACGATCGGTCCTGAATATGTCGAACACTTCTATGAAGGCTACCGCATCTCAGGTGAAGTGGATGGGGACAAACTGGAATATTTTAAAGTACATGGGGACAGAGAATAACATAGATGGTAAAAAACAGCGTGATGCCACACAGCATCACGTTGTTTTTATTTATTCTCATTAAAAATAATATCCTTTATATTAAAAAATTCTTTAGTGAATATGGAATTTTTCAAATCGAATATGGACGATTCCAACCGTTCAAACTCGGTTCTTGCTTCTGCCGTCCGTCCGACCTTGAACAATGCCATAGGATAGATGGCAGCGCGCGTGGCAATGAGTATACGGTCCAGAGGGAACTGCGCGACCGGACGATTATACAGTGTGGAATCATAGTTTTTCAGAACGGTTTCGAAATTGCCGGCATGATAGTCGATTTCCAGGTTCATCATTTTTAATATGTTTGCATAATTTTTCTGGTAAAACGGATTTTGTTCTTCATAGGAGATAAATTTTTCCTTTAAATTCTTCAAATCATTTAAATGAGTGTCCTGATCTTCTACAAGTATATACCAGAGCTGTATCGGGCTCTCATCAGTGAAATATTCAAAAGAATCGATAGAATGAGGATTAAAATTCAAATAACTTCTCATATCGTCGTTATATTTTTCATACTTATCCATATTGCCGGCCGTGCCGTAATAAAGACCGAACAGCTGAATCTGTTGAAAATAATATTTGAAATTCTCACGCTTGAATGACATATCAATCAATGCGTTGCCGTATTCAATGAAATCATCTTCATCAAATTCAATTGCAAATACACTTCTCCAATGCAGATAGTCCAGTTCAAGTCCGGAATCGTATTCCTTAAATTGGCGGATATCGTCCTCGACCGACAGCAGCTTCTCATATCCTTCTTTATAATCTCGGCTGTAAAGCATCGATAATACATCGTTCAACTGATCTTTAAGGGCCAGGTTTTTGAGCCCCGTCTGTTCGTAAAATTTACCAATTTTTTCTGTTATCTGATCGGCAAGCTCGTGCTGTCCGGTATAGCGGTAATAGACCCTCACAATGTGATAAAGATCCATGCCGATTTTTGAAGAAGATATTTTCTCCATTTTGGGAAGGATATTCTTCTCAACGAATTCTTCTGGAAATTTATAAGTATCATAGAAGACTTCATTTTCCACCATTTCTCTGGTCCATTCCTCATCACCGTCCCGGGTCAGGTAGCCAATTGAGACATTCAATCTATTCGCAATATACTCAAGCGTCTCCATTGAAGGTCTGGATTTTTCATTTTCTATCAGACTGAGCATACCTTTCGTAATTTCGTCCCCCGCTAAATCAACGAGCGTCATCTTCTGTTCTTTTCTTATTTTTCTAATCCGTTTTCCCAGTGCCATAGGCTTCACTCCAATCCATTAGTTTAATTATATTAAACTTTTCATTGACAAGCAAGTTTTGATATTTTACACTAAGTTTAATTAGATTAAACAAAGGGTGGTAAAATGATATTAAAAAAAGAAATACCTTTCAGAGAGCGGTTGAATTTTTTAATTTATGTATTCAGCCGTGTGATGTTGAATATCGGTGACCACGTGTATTTATTTGCAGTGTCGTATTTTATTCTTTATGAAACAGGGTCGTCGTTCTATTTCTCGATCAACCTGGCGATAGCCATTATAGTATCTTTGATACTGCTGCCGTTTTCCGGACTAATCAGTGATTTGGGCAATAAGCGGAAGATAGTCATTTCCGGTGAAATATTGTTTACTTCAGTACTGCTGGGGTTATTCATCTATTCGTATTTCTTCGGCATAAACCTTTCGGCAATTTATATTACGACATTTTTAACCTCATTGATCAGCCCGTTCGTATCGAATGCATTTCAGGCGGCAATGACCGAGCTGTTCCATAAGAACAGAATCCAAAAAGTCATGGGGTATGTATCTGCAATATTATCTACTGCTGTCATAGCCGGTCCGATATTAGGTGGAATACTTTTTGGACTGTTATCTTTTAATCAGATTATATTCATCTATTTAATACTGTTTGGTATTTCGTCAGTGCTGGATTTTTTACTGAAGTTTGACTTGTATTTGGAACCTGAAAATTACGAAGTAGATATAGTGGAAAGCCCAAAACCTTTGAGTAAATTTAAAAAAGATATCAGTGAAGGCATGATGTTCATTGTAAATAATAAAGTGCTGAAAAGAGTATTCATACTCGCGGCATTTATCAATCTTGTCGGGGCGACAATGTCCATACTTCCGGAGAAGATGATGATTACAGAGCTTGATTTCAGCCCGGAGATTGTCGGGTATGTCAATGCATTTTTAGGGTTGGGAATGCTTGCGGGCGGTATTTTGATAGGCGCCGGCAAAAAGATGAAGAATCCGGTTGCTGTAGAAAAGAAAGGACTTTTATTATTGGCTCTGCTCACAGTGGTCTATCCACTGCCAATCTACCTTGGATTAGGAACTGTATTTAATTTTATATATGTCGCCATGCTCGGCTTTGGTCTGGCGATAGGGATGCAGCTTGCTAATATTCCAATGGGGATATATCTGCAGCTGATTGTGCCGCAAAAGATTAAAGGGCGTGTATTTTCCAGCCTTGGACTCGTTGCATCGAGTCTGATGCCGCTCGGCACCATCATTTATGGCGTTTTGTATGATATAGGAGGTTACTGGATCATCAACATGGTCAGCGGTTTCTCTATAGTGATTTTTGCTGTGACTCTGTTGAACAGAAAAGTTCTGTCCATGTCTGAAGAGGACTACGGAAAGGCAGTTGCAGAAGCAGCAGAAGAAACGGCGGAGGAAAGATTTGAAGAAACAGCTGATGCAAGGGTGCAGGAAGCATAATCGACAATGATATGGATGCAATATTATTATTATAAAATAATTTTTCAAGTATAGAAACATAAGGATATAATATAAATACATAATATTGCACTTTTACACTTTATCTAAATTTCAAGACACATTTTACACGATTACTGTTACAATAGTGTTACAACTATAGTACTATAAAAACATGATTCGGTTATTCAATACAACTTATTTTGTATTGAAAGCACTTTTTACGTCTCTACACCCATTTTTATCCAATCAAGTATTAACTTGGTTGATGCTTACATATCCAAGTAAGCATAAGTATTTCAAAAATATATAGGAGGAGATTTATTTGAAGAAACTTACATTATTTCTCACGCTTACCCTGGCACTTGTACTTGCTGCCTGCGGTAATGGTGAAGATTCAGGCGACGGTGAGGAGTCAGGCAACGGTGAAGCTGAAGGTAATGGTGATAACGGCAGAGTAGCTGAGCTTCAGGAAGAAGGCACGGTAAATGTCGGCTTCGCAAATGAACCGCCTTATGCATTTGAAAACTCAGATACAGGGGAACTTGAAGGTGCGAATATTGAAATAGCAACAGCGGTGTTCGAAGAAATGGGTGTTGAAGAAGTAAATGGTCATTTAACTGACTGGGGCGAACTGATCCCAGGTGTTCAGGCTGGACAGTACGACGTTATTACTGCTGGTATGGCGATTCTTCCGGACAGATGTGAAAATGCGATTTTCTCAGAACCGGAAATGCAGTATGGTGAAGGACTGGTTGTAGCAGCTGGTAACCCTGAAGGTATTCAGAGTTATGCAGATATTGCTGATAACCCGGATGTCACACTTGCATTGATGGAAGGTACAACACAATTCGATTTCGTTGAGCAGGAAGGTGTATCTGATGACCAGATCATGTCAGTTGCTGACATTCCAGGTCAGTTATCAGCTGTACAGTCAGGAAATGCTGACGTAGCTGCTGCAACAGAAGCGACAATCAGAACGGCTTATGAATCTTTAGGCAGTGATGATGTAGAATTGGTTGAAGACTTTGAACAGCCGGACGTAGAAGGTATTCCTAGTTATGGTGCAGCTGCATTTAACCAGGATGATGAAGAATTGCGCGATGCTTACAATGAAGCGCTGGAAACATTAAAAGAAGATGGAACAATTGATGAGATTCTGGATAATGCTGATGGTTTCACAGCAGACTCAAACAGAGTTGAAGTGGGCGAGATGACTACTGAAGAACTTTGTGCGGGTTAAGTAAAAGAGTAAGCGTAATAATTATCTGGTCCAGTGATTCCGGTGGAAGATCTGGACCTTTTTATTTGATTTTTAAAGGAGTGAGTCGATGTTTGATACAGGGCTGAATATCCTAAGCTACTTATCACAGGGGTTATGGACTACAATCAGTATTTTTCTTACGGCAACAGTTATTTCTTTTGCTATAGCTTTTGTTGCGGGTCTCTCTAGATTGTCGGGTAATATCGCTATCCGCGGATTCACTGCTTTTTATGTTGAGGTTTTTAGGGGGACATCATTAATCGTCCAGCTTTTCTGGTTGTATTATGCGGTGCCGATGCTGTTCGATATCAACCTTGGGAGCAACTGGTGGGTCGGCGTTATTGCAGTCGCGCTGAACTACGGGGCATATATGTCTGAAGTTGTAAGAACTTCAGTCGTTTCTGTGGATAAAGGACAGACAGAAGCGGGTATTGCACTCAATTTAAGCCGTTTCCAAAGGATGCGAGAAATCATCTTGCCGCAGGCACTTAGATTGATGCTTCCTGAGTTTGGCAACTACTCGATTCAAATACTTAAAGGTACTGCGCTTGTCTCATTGATCGGACTGACAGACATCTTGTATTACGGAGATATTTATCGTTCAACAAACCTTTCAGAAGGACCGATTGCTTACTTGATGGTGCTAGTCATGTACTTCATCATTGCACTGCCTCTCATCTGGCTATCTAAGAAAGGTGAGAAAATTGCTAAGAAAGGGGTGGCGAGCTAATGAGTTATTGGAGTTGGGAAACATTTGTGGATGCGTTCCCTATAATCATAACCGGTATCAATGTCACGCTTGGATTAACCGTGACAAGTTTTATACTCGCGTTAATCGTCGGTTTTGTCTGGCTGATTTTGGAATCTACACCTATTAAGGCGTTTAATTTCATCATCTACTGGATCAGAGAATTCATCAGATCGACACCGCCGATCGTACAAATTTTCTTTCTATACTATGCATGGCCGATGGTGCCTTATATTGGTACATCGTTCACACCTTTCATAGCAGCGATGCTCGCACTCGGCATACACTTTTCAACGTATGTGAGTGAAGTATACCGTTCCGGCATAGACAGTGTGGACAAAGGTCAGTGGGAAGCATCAACAGCACTTAATTTGTCATTGAAGGACAAATGGTTCAATGTCGTCCTTCCACAGGCACTGCCGCCGACAATACCGATGCTCGGTAACTATTTGATCATCTTGTTCAAAGAAGTGCCTCTTGCAGCAACAATCGGTGTGGTGGGCATATTAAGTATTGCACGCAGTTACGGTGCAGAGACATGGTCTTATCTTGAACCATTGACGATTGTGGCGATATTATTCTTAGTACTGAGTTATCCATCAGCACTGCTTGTCAGAATGCTCGAGAATAAAATGAATCGCCGCTTTGACAAAAAGAGTATGAAAGTGAAGGTGACCGAATAATGGAACCGATTGTACAGTATAAAGATATACACAAATCCTTTGGCGATACGCATGTTTTAAAAGGAATCAATTTAGATATTCGTCCAAGTGAAAAAATTGCGATTATCGGTCCGAGTGGTTCTGGTAAAACAACGATTATCCGATTGTTGATGACGCTCGAAGAACCGACTAAGGGCGATATATATGTGGCAGGTAAAAACTTGTGGAAAATGGAGAAGGGTGGGAAATCAGTACCGGCGAAAGAAAAACACCTGGCTGATGTCAGAAAAGATATCGGTATGGTTTTCCAGCATTTCAATCTGTTTCCGCATAAAACAATTTTAGATAATTGTGCAATGCCTCTTATAAAAGTTAAGAAAATGAGTAAAAAACAAGCGCGTGAGGAATCCAAACAGATGCTGGATCGCGTAGGACTGGGCGATAAGTATGATGCTTATCCATCTAATCTTTCCGGTGGACAAAAGCAGCGCGTGGCCATGGCAAGAGCGCTTGTCATGAAGCCGAAGATTATGCTGTTTGATGAAGTCACTTCGGCACTTGACCCTGAGCTTGTAGGTGAAGTGCTTGAAGTTATCAGAGATCTTGCTGAAAATGACGAGATGGCGATGGTCCTTGTCACCCATGAAATGGACTTCGCACTTGAAATCGCAGATAGAGTTTTATTCCTCGACGGAGGGGTCATTGCAGAGTCTGGATCTGCTGACGAAGTCATCAACACTTCCGATAATCCGAGGCTGCATGACTTTTTACGAAGATTCAGAGACTAAAAAAGCTTTGGCAGGTCAACTTTTTACCTGCCAAAGCTTTTTTATTTTGAAATTTAATTATCGACTTCAATGACTTCACCGGATTCTGCGTTAATGGTTACGTCAGTGTCGTCACCGTTATCGGCATTGGTCACTTCAACATCATATTCAAGCTGGCCGTCATCTTTGTCCAATGACCAGCCGCCCAATTCTCCGCCGACTTCATCCAATGCTGTTTGGACAGCTTCATCGTGCGGTATTGCATCGCCGTAGCTGAACTGGTCTTCTGTGTCATTATTGTCATCAGATTCAGTTTCTTCATTTGAAATGGATAAATCTTCGGCCAACAGCTCGACTTCATATTCTTCTGAGTCATTTTCCAGGTGGACTTTATAAACCCACTCGCCGTTATTGTCATCAAGTTCAAGTTCAGTCAGCTCGCCATCAAAGTTTTCCTGTGCTGCTGATACTGCTTCGTCCGGTGTAGATCCGAGTTCATCGAGCACTGCAACACCACTGCTTTCAGTGGACTCACTGCTGTCACTGCCTGTTTCACTGTCTCCATTTGATGAATCAGTTTCGCCGTCATCTGATCCGCCTGTGCCATCAGATGAGTTATCTTCAACTGCACCTTCAGAATCCGCAGCATCACCGGAGGTTTGTTCCTCTGACGTGTCATCCGGATTCTCTTCAGCGCTGTCTGTACCTTCTTCGGTAGTAGCTTCTTCTGTTTCTTCAACTGTCGTATCGTCTGCTTGTTCTTCGGGTGGCTGCTCTTCACCATCGCCGCCGCATGCGCTGAGTAGCAGACCCGTGGATAAGACTAACGTGGCTAATTTGTATTTGTGGTTCTTCATAATTTACAGCTCCCTTTTATAAAAACATATTAAAGTAATCATTATTATCTACCTCATAAAATATAGTTTCAAACATGTCTAGGAAGTTGTTCGGATTATATGAGCAATCACTTTGATTTCTCTATTGTTATTTCAAGTGGACAGCTATAAAATATATCTATATATAGATAGGAGGATACTGTTTGCGAAATTCGATAGTAAAACGCTGGATATTTTTTATCACCGGTATGATTATTTTATCCTTGGGAGTCACACTTACTATAAAGGGCCGTTTACTGGGGCTTGCGCCGTGGGATGTACTGCATTACGGTCTGTGGCAGACTTTTGGACTTACAATCGGCTCATGGGCAATCATTGTCGGTGCTCTCATTGTTATATTTACTGCGGTTGCTTTAAAAAGGCTGCCTAAACTGGGTGTCTATATAAATATGTTCACAATCGGTATTTTTATAGATATATTTAATTACTTACTCCCGGATGTCAATGGCTGGATCATGCACACATTGATTTTTACAGCAGGTCTGTTCGTCATGGCTTTCGGAATAGCATTTTATATTACACCCAATCTTGGTGCAGGACCGCGGGACACGCTTATGTTGTTTTTCATTGAAAAGTTTAATTTGAAATTATCGAGTGCACGCAATATGATGGAAATCTTTGCACTCCTCGCAGGGTTCCTTCTTGGAGGGCCGGTATTCATCGGTACCATCATCATCGTCTTCCTGCTCGGACGGCTCATAGAGAAATTCCTGCCCCTCACCCGGCGGATGCTCGTCAAGTTCATTGGTTATGAAGATCCGGATATAATCAAGGTTGTATGATGATTGGATGAAAAACTTCCTATTATAAAGGCAGAGGCGAAAATTAAAAGGCAGAGGCGAAAATTAAAAGAACGGAGAAGTGAAATGAAAAAGTACTTTGATTTCAAAGGGCACGATACCAACTACCGGCGGGAAATAATCGGTGGTTTAACGACTTTCCTGTCAATGGCATATATACTCGCGGTCAATCCCTCAATGTTATCTCTTCAGGGCATCGAGGGTGTGCCTGATGATATGAAGATGGATATGAACGCGGTTTTCGTAGCGACAGCACTTGCAGCTTTTGTTGGAACGATGATTATGGGAATCTTTGCAAGGTATCCTATTGCGCTGGCTCCGGGCATGGGACTGAATGCATTCTTTGCCTTCACCGTCGTTCTCACAATGGGCATACCATGGCAGACAGCGCTGACGGGCGTTTTATTCTCAGGGGCAATATTTGTCATTTTGACTGTTACAGGACTCCGTGAGTACATAATAAACTCCATCCCTATGGAAATGAAGATGGCCGTCAGTGCGGGGATCGGATTTTTCATCACCTTCGTCGGACTGCAGGGTGCAGGAATCATCGCCGCAGATGAGGCGACGCTTGTCAGTCTCGGACCGGTGCACGATTCAGGCGTGCTGCTTGCAGGTTTCGGATTGCTTATCACTGTCATTTTGATGGCTAAAAAGATACCGGGTGCAATATTCATAGGGATGATCATCACGGCTGTTGCAGGGGTGCTGTTGAACCTAGTGCCGGTGCCGGAAGGCATAGTGAGTGCAGTCCCGAGTATGGAACCGACTTTTGGCGCGGCTTTTGAAGCATTTTCAGAACCGTCGCAGCTGTTTAACACTCAGTTTTTAATCGTAGTGCTTACATTCTTGTTTGTAGACTTTTTCGACACTGCAGGTACTTTGGTTGGTGTTGCCTCACAGGCGAACTTCATCAAGGATAATAAACTGCCGCGTGCTAACCGTGCGCTGTTGTCTGATGCTGTAGCGACCATCGCAGGTTCAATCTTCGGAACATCAACGACGACTTCTTATGTTGAATCCACTGCCGGTGTGGCCGCCGGGGCCCGGACCGGTTTTGCAAGTGTTGTAACAGCACTGCTGTTCTTATCAGCAATATTCTTTTCACCGTTGCTGGTGACGTTTACTTCGGAAGTTACAGCGCCTGCTCTCATTATAGTAGGTGCATTGATGGCTTCCAATTTGACTAAAATACCTTTCAATCAGTTTGAAATAGCAGTGCCTGCATTTTTGACAGTGTTCATAATGCCATTGTCATACAGTATAGCGACAGGGATAGCTGTCGGGTTCATATTCTATCCGGTTA
The DNA here is from genome assembly GCF_059568765.1 of Lacicoccus kunmingensis DSM 17847. Lineage (NCBI taxonomy): Bacteria > Bacillati > Bacillota > Bacilli > Caryophanales > Salinicoccaceae > Lacicoccus > Lacicoccus kunmingensis. The sequence goes on from NZ_JCANUC010000009.1 coordinate 41,654, forward strand.
CAATGATTATGGCTGGTCGCCGCAAAGAAATACATCCAATGATGTACTGGCTGTTCGTCATATTCATATTGTATTTCGTATTTGTCTCGGAATGACCATTGTAATAAGTAACTTAATATCGTATAATGATAGGGTCCGAAAAAACCCGAAGCAAAAAGAGTGGAAAAATCTTAGTTTATCTATTGATTTTCTCACTCTTTTCGTGTATTATATCTAACGTTGGACTAAAAAGGTGGATGACACTGCCTTGAATAAGAAAAGCAGGCCAAACATTGATATTGTCGCTTTTCGATATCTAAGAAGCGAGAGGTTACTGACACACCCGGCCGCATTGCCATGGCAATGTGTTAGAAAATTTTCGTGGAGAAGTCTATCAAAACTATTGATGACGACCAAAGGAGGTAAAAATAATGGCAAAACAAAAAATTCGTATTCGTTTAAAAGCGTATGATCACAGAGTATTGGATCAGTCAGCGGAAAAAATCGTAGAAACAGCAAAGCGCTCAGGTGCTGATGTTTCAGGACCAATTCCACTGCCAACTGAAAAAACTGTCTACACAGTACTTCGTGCGGTGCACAAGTACAAGGATTCACGTGAACAGTTTGAACAGCGTACGCACAAACGTCTTATCGATATTTTAAACCCTACACCGAAAACAGTTGATGCTCTAATGGGCTTAAACTTACCATCGGGCGTAGACATCGAAATCAAATTATAATTTTTAACAGGAGGTGGACTTTCGATGACCAAAGGAATCTTAGGTAAAAAAGTTGGGATGACTCAAGTTTTCGGAGAAAACGGAGAACTGATCCCGGTAACAGTAGTAGAAACAACAGGTAACGTAGTAGTACAAAAGAAAGTTGAAGAAACTGACGGCTATAACGCTGTACAAATTGGTTTCGACGACAAACGCGAATACTTTGAGGGTGCTAAATCCAATAAGTATGCAAACAAAGCGGAAGCAGGACATGCTAAAGCTTCCGGAGCTCTCCCTAAGCGCTTCGTTCGTGAATTCAAAAACTTGAATGTTGAAGAATTCGAAATCGGTCAAGAAGTCACTGCAGATACATTTGAAGCAGGGGACTTTGTTGATATAACGGGAACTTCAAAAGGTAAAGGATTTCAGGGTGCAATCAAGCGTCACAATCAGTCACGCGGACCTATGAGCCACGGTTCCCATTTCCACAGGTCACCTGGTGCTATGGCAGCAGCTGCGTATCCGGGAAGAGTTTTCAAAGGTAAAAAACTACCAGGCCGTATGGGTGGTAAAACAATTACTCTTCAAAACTTGGAAATCGTCCGTGTGGACCAAGAACGCAACGTGTTACTTATCAAAGGTAACGTGCCGGGCCCTCGTAAAGGCTATGTAAAAATTGCTACAGCAAATAAAAAGAGTGTTAAATAAATAAAAAATCAGGAAGGGAGGATTTAACACATGGCAATCGATGTTTTATCTAAAGATGGATCAAAAGTTAATTCTATGGAATTAAACCAGGATATATTCGGTATCGAACCGAACCAGCACGTATTATTCGAAGCAGTACAATTGCAGCGTGCATCACTTCGTCGTGGTACTCATGCAGTAAAAAACCGCTCGCAGGTTCGTGGTGGTGGAAGAAAACCATTCAGACAAAAAGGTACAGGTAACGCACGTCAGGGTACAATCCGTGCACCGCACTACAGAGGCGGCGGAGTTGTATTCGGACCGACACCAAGAAGCTATTCTTATAAAATGCCGAAGAAAATGCGCCGTTTGGCAATCCGCTCAGCGCTATCGGCCAAAGTTAATGAAGATGTACTGACAGTAGTAGACAACATCTCATTAGACGCACCAAAAACTAAAGAATTCCAGGCTGTCCTTGCGAATCTTAAAGCAGATAAGAAAGTTCTGCTGGTTCTAGAAAATGAAAATGTAAACGTAGAACTTTCATCCCGTAACTTACAAGGCGTAACGGTACTTACACCGGAAAACCTTAATGTCCTGGATATCCTTTCTGCGGACCGTGTTATTTTCACGGAAGGTGCAATCACTAAAGCAGAGGAGGTACTTCTGTAATGGATGCTCGCGATATTATCAAAAGTCCAGTAATCACGGAACGTTCAGCAGACTTAATGCAAATGGACAAGTACACATTTGATGTGGACGTAAAAGCAAACAAAACACAAGTTAAAAAAGCAATCGAAGAAATCTTCGATGTAACAGTTGAAAAAGTTAACATTATGAACTATAAACCAAAGAAAAAACGTATGGGTCGCTACGAAGGCTATACAAATAGAAGAAGAAAAGCGATCGTAACATTAAGAGAAGGCTCGATTGAAATCTTTTAATCAGAGTCATACCATTAAGGAGGTAAAACGAGATGGCAATTAAACATTATAAGCCAACCACGAATGCTCGTCGTAATATGACTGGTTCGGACTATGCTGAAATCACATCAACAACTCCGGAACGGTCACTATTACAGCCGCTTCCGAGAAAAGCGGGTCGTAACAACCAGGGCAGAATGACTGTACGCCATAAAGGCGGCGGACATAAACGTCAATACAGAGTAATTGATTTCAAACGTATTAAAGACGGTGTACCTGGAAAAATCGCTACGATTGAGTATGATCCAAACCGTTCAGCAAATATTGCATTAGTTCAATACGCTGACGGCGAAAAGAGCTACATTTTAGCACCAAAAGGAATTACTGTAGGAACAGTAATCGAAAGCGGACCGGACGCTGACATCAAGCCTGGTAACGCTATGGCACTACAGGATATCCCAGTAGGTACAATGATCCATAATATCGAGTTGAAGCCTGGTCGCGGCGGCCAGCTGGTACGTTCAGCAGGTGCACGTGCACAGGTGCTTGGTAAAGAAGGTAAATACGTATTGGTAAGACTTAAATCCGGTGAAGTAAGAATGATTCTTGCAACTTGCCGTGCGACAATCGGTGCTGTCGGCAACGAGCAGCATGAACTTATCAATGTTGGTAAAGCCGGCCGTTCCAGATGGAAAGGCATGCGCCCTACAGTTCGTGGTTCTGTTATGAACCCTAACGATCACCCACACGGCGGTGGTGAAGGCCGTACACCAATCGGTATGCCGTCACCATTATCACCATGGGGCAAACCTACTCTTGGTAAGAAGACGCGTAAAGGCAAAAACCGTTCTAATAAGATGATTGTTAGAAAACGTAAGAAATAAATAAAATAAAGCTGTGCGGACTCATACTCCGCACACAATTTTGATGAAGGAGGCTCCCTAATGGCTCGCAGTCTTAAAAAAGGACCTTTCGTCGATGGTCATTTGATGAAAAAGGTTGAAAACTTAAATGAAGCTAACAAAAAAAGCGTTATAAAAACATGGTCACGCCGTTCAACGATCTTCCCTAATTTTATCGGGCACACAATTGCAGTCTATGACGGCCGCAAGCACGTACCGGTATACGTTACAGAAGATATGGTCGGACACAAACTTGGAGAGTTCGCACCAACAAGAACTTTCAAAGGTCACGGCGACGATGACAAGAAAACAAAAAGATAAGAAATAACCGGTTATAAAGGAGGAACGGAACATGCAAGCGAAAGCAGTTGCTAAAACAGTTAGAATTGCTCCACGTAAAGTGAGACTTGTTTTGGATTTAATCCGCGGTAAAGAAGTCGGAGAAGCAATGTCTATCCTACAGCTTACAAATAAAAGATCTTCGCCTGTTGTTGAGAAGTTAATCAAATCAGCAGTAGCGAACGCAGAACATAACTATGACATGGATGTTGACCACCTGATCGTATCAGAAGCATACGCAGATGAAGGGCCAACTCTAAAACGTTTCCGTCCACGTGCTCAAGGTCGTGCGACAAAAATCAACAAACGCACAAGCCACGTGACAATCATTGTTGCAGAACCTGCATCAATTGAAGAAGATACGGCTGTGGAAACAGAAGAAAACGAAAAAGTTGAAGAAAAAGCTTAAAAATTAAGGAGGGAATTAATTTGGGTCAAAAGATTAATCCAATTGGTCTTCGTACAGGTATCATCCGTGATTGGGAAGCAAAATGGTATGCAGATAAAGACTTCGCAGATCTATTGCATGAAGACTTAAAAGTACGTGAATATATCGAGACAAATCTTAAAGATGCATCTATTTCTAAAGTTGAAATTGAACGTGCGGCAAACCGAGTTAATATTGCTGTTCATACTGGTAAACCAGGTATGGTTATTGGTAAGGGTGGTAGCGAAATTGATAAATTACGTACTGCTTTAAACAAATTAACCGGTAAGAGAGTTCATATCAACGTTGTTGAAGTTAAGAAAATCGACATGGATGCTAAATTAGTTGCGGAAAGCATTGCTCGTCAACTAGAAAACCGAGTATCATTCCGTAGAGCTCAGAAACAAGCACTTGGAAGAGCGCTCAAAGCTGGAGCAAAAGGTATCAGAACGCAAGTATCCGGACGTTTGGGCGGAGCAGACATCGCTCGTTCAGAAGGCTACAACGAAGGAACAGTTCCACTTCATACACTACGTGCAGACATTGATTATGCGCATGAAGAAGCTGACACGACTTATGGTAAATTAGGTGTCAAAGTATGGATCTACCGTGGAGAAGTTCTTCCTGTAAAAAAAGATAACAAGTAAAGGAGGAAATTGATTATGTTATTACCTAAAAGAGTAAAGTACCGTCGTCAACACCGTCCGAATACTAAAGGACAGTCAAAAGGCGGTAATCAAGTATCATTTGGTGAATACGGTCTACAGGCAACTACTACTGCATGGATCACTTCAAGACAGATCGAAGCAGCACGTATTGCAATGACACGTTTCATGAAGCGTGGCGGTAAAGTATGGATTAATATTTTCCCACACACGCCATATACAAAGAAGCCATTAGAAGTACGTATGGGTTCAGGTAAAGGTGCAGTTGAAGGATGGATTGCAGTTGTAAAACCTGGAAGAATCATGTTCGAAGTTTCTGGTGTAGAAGAAGAGGTCGCTAAAGAAGCACTTCGACTTGCAAGCCATAAGCTTCCGGTAAAAACTAAAATCGTTAGACGTGAAGAATTAGGTGGTGATACGAATGAAAGCTAATGAAATCCGTGATTTAACAACGTCAGAAATTGAAGATAACGTTAAAGAATTAAAAGAAGAACTATTCAACCTACGCTTTCAGCTAGCTACTGGTCAGCTAGAGAACACTGCTCGTATCAAAACGGTCAGAAAAACTATCGCAAGAATGAAAACAACTATTCGCGAGAGAGAGCTAGAAGAAGCTAAAGCTAATCAATAATATAGGAGGGTTATATAGTGGAAGAGAAAAACGATCGTAAAGTTTATCAGGGGCGCGTAGTATCCGACAAAATGGATAAAACAATTACGGTACTTGTTGAAACTTACAAAAGACACCCTATCATCAACAAACGTGTTAAATATTCTAAGAAGTATAAAACACATGATGACAAAAACAGTGCGAAAATGGGCGACGTAGTAAGAATAGAAGAAACTCGTCCGTTATCAGCGACTAAACGTTTCCGTTTAGTAGAAATTGTAGAAGAGTCAGTAATTATTTAAACTATCGAAGATAAAGGAGGTCCATTCGCATGATCCAACAGGAATCCCGCTTGAAAGTTGCAGATAACTCAGGTGCGCGTGAAGTATTAACAATCAAAGTATTGGGTGGTACTGGACGTAAAACTGCGAATATCGGTGATGTCATCGTTGCAACAGTTAAAAATGCAACGCCTGGCGGCGTTGTTAAAAAAGGTGAAGTTGTTAAAGCTGTCATCGTCAGAACTAAAACCGGCGCTCGCCGTGAAGATGGTTCATACATCAAATTTGATGAAAATGCATGTGTTATCATTCGTGATGATAAAGGTCCAAGAGGTACACGTATCTTCGGTCCGGTTGCCCGTGAATTACGCGAAGGTAACTTCATGAAAATTATTTCACTTGCACCAGAAGTATTATAATCCCAATTTATATAAGGAGGTGCGATTTTCATGCACGTAAGAACTGGTGATAAAGTCGTTGTTATTAGCGGTAAAGATAAAGGTAAAGAAGGTACAATCCTTAAAGCCATCCCTGCAAAAGAAAGAGTTGTAGTTGAAGGCGTCAATATCGTTAAGAAACACCAAAAACCTTCACAGATGAACCCTGAAGGTGGAATTTTAGAAACTGAAGCAGCTATTCATGTATCCAACGTAATGCACGTTGATCCTGAATCAGGTGAACGTACTCGTGTTCGTTATGAAGTCAAAGAGGACGGAACGAAAGTCCGAGTTGCTGCTAAATCTGGAAAAGAGATTCCAGTAGTTGAAAACAATTAATCAGTATAAGTGAAAGGAGGACTTTAAGTGGCTCGTTTAAAAGAAAGATTCAATGAATCAATCAAAACAGAACTTGTAAATAAATTTAATTATTCTTCTGTAATGGAAGTACCTAAAATAGAAAAGATCATTGTTAACATGGGTGTTGGCGATGCAGTACAAAATGCTAAAGTACTAGATACAGCGGTTGAAGAACTGCAGGCAATTACAGGTCAGAAACCATTGATTACAAAAGCTAAAAAATCAATCGCTACATTCAGACTTCGTGAAGGTATGCCTATCGGTGCAAAAGTAACACTGCGCGGTGAAAGAATGTATGAATTTTTAGACAAACTCATCTCAGTTTCATTACCACGCGTAAGAGACTTCAGAGGGGTTTCTAAAAAAGCATTCGATGGTCGCGGTAACTACACACTTGGTGTTAAAGAACAATTGATCTTCCCTGAAATTGACTACGATAAAGTTTCAAAAGTAAGAGGTATGGACATTGTGATCGTTACAACAGCAAACACAGATGAAGAGGCAAAAGAACTATTAACTCAGTTCGGTATGCCATTCCAAAAGTAAGCTATTAAGGAGGCGAAAATGTGGCTAAAAAATCAATGATTGCTAAACAGCAAAAGAAACAAAAGTTTAAAGTAAGAGAATATACTCGTTGTGAAAGATGTGGACGCCCACATTCAGTAATTCGTCAATTCAGACTATGCCGTATATGTTTCCGTGAACTTGCTTACAAAGGCCAGATTCCTGGTGTTAAAAAAGCAAGCTGGTAATCGCCATAAATTGAAAGGAGGCAAATTTAAATGACAGTTTCAGATCCAATTGCAGATATGCTCACACGCATCAGAAATGCGAACATCGTCAGACATGAATCATTAGAAATCCCTGCATCAAATATTAAAAAAGAAATTGCCGATATCCTTAAATTAGAAGGATTCGTTAAAAATGTTGAATACATCGAAGATGATAAACAAGGTGTCATTCGCATGTTCATGAAATACGGAGGTAACAACGAAAGAGTTATTACCGGTTTAAAGCGTATTTCAAAACCAGGACTTAGAGTATATGCTCAAAGAGAAGAGCTTCCAAAAGTTCTGAACGGCTTGGGTGTTGCATTGATTTCAACATCAGAAGGTGTACTTACAGATAAAGAAGCACGTAAAAGAAACATTGGCGGGGAAGTACTCGCATACGTTTGGTAATATATTTTAGGAGGTGTAATCGATATGAGTCGTGTTGGTAAACGCGTCATTGATATTCCAAGTGGAGTAACAGTTGATATTGACGGTTCAACAATTACTGTTAAAGGACCTAAAGGTGAACTAGTAAACACTTTTAATGAAGAAATGACATTTAAACAAGAAGAAAATACACTTGAAGTTGTACGTCCAAGTGATTCTAAAGAGCACCGCACAGTACACGGAACAACTCGTTCTTTAATCAATAACATGGTTGTGGGTGTTTCTGACGGTTTCAGTAAAGACTTAGAGCTTGTGGGTGTTGGTTACCGTGCTCAAATGCAAGGTAAAAAATTAGTATTGAGCGTTGGACTTTCTCACCCGGTTGAATTTGAACCTTCTGACGAATTAGCTATTTCAGTTGATGGCAACACTAAAGTCAAAATAGAAGGTATCAACAAAGAATACGTTGGAGCATTGGCTTCAAAAATCCGTGCTGTAAGACCGCCGGAACCGTACAAAGGTAAAGGTATTCGCTATAAAGACGAAAAAGTTCGTCAAAAAGAAGGTAAAACTGGTAAATAATTAAACAAGTGAGGAGTGAACATCAATGATCTCTAAAGTAGATAAAAACAAAGTGCGTCTAAAGAGACATCAGCGTATACGTAACATATTAAGCGGTACTGCTGAAAAACCACGTTTGAACGTATTCCGCTCAAACAAACACATTTACGCACAAGTTATTGATGATAATAGTCAAACGACTTTAGCTAGTGCATCATCTCAAGACCCTGACTTTAAATTAGACAGTGGTTCAAACAAAGATGCTGCAGCAGAAGTCGGTGCATTAGTTGCAAAACGTGCAGTAGATAAAGGCATTGAAAATGTAATATTTGATCGTGGCGGTTATTTATATCACGGACGCGTTAAGGCGCTTGCTGATGCGGCACGTGAAAATGGCCTACAATTCTAATCAAAGGAGGGAAAGCATAAATGGCTCGTAGAGATGATAAAGTAAAAGAATTCGAAGAACGAGTGGTTACTATAAACCGTATTGCTAAAGTAGTAAAAGGTGGACGTCGTTTCCGTTTCTCAGCACTGGTTATTGTTGGGGACAGAAAAGGACGTGTCGGCTTCGGTACCGGTAAAGCACAAGAAGTTCCGGAAGCTATTAAAAAAGCAGTAGAAGCTGCTAAGAAAGATTTAATCGAAGTACCAATGGTTGACGGTACTATTCCACATGAAATAATCGGCAGATTCAGTTCAGGTCAAGTGTTCATGAAACCAGCTGCTCCAGGTACCGGTGTTATCGCAGGTGGACCGGTTCGTGCGGTATTAGAACTCGCAGGTATAACAGATATCCTGAGCAAATCACTTGGTGCAAACACACCTATCAACGTGGTGCGTGCAACATTAACAGGTATTTCTGAACTTAAGAGTGCAGAAGAAGTTGCCAGACTTCGTGGTAAAACAGTAGAAGAGATTATAAATTAAGGAGGGACAATATAAATGGCAAAGATTACAATTACCCTCAAAAAAAGTGTTATTGGGAAACCGGAAACTCAGAAGAAAACTGTAGCTTCTCTAGGTTTAAAGAAAATCAACCAAACAGTAGAGCATGAGGATACTCCTCAAATCAGAGGTCAGGTTGAAAAAGTCAGTCACCTAGTTACAGTAGACGAAAAATAATGATAATATGAAATAGGAGGTGCGAAGATGAAATTACACGAATTAAAACCTGTAGAAGGCGCGCGTAATAAACGCCACCGTGTTGGTAGAGGTATGTCCTCAGGCAGAGGTAAAACAGCTGGACGCGGACATGATGGACAAAACTCCCGTTCAGGCGGCGGCGTAGGTTTAACGTTCGAAGGTGGACAACTTCCATTATTCCGTCGTATTCCAAAACGCGGTTTCACAAATGTTAACCGTAAAGACTTTGCGATTGTTAACTTAAGTGATTTAAACCGTTTTGAAGATGGAACAGAAGTCACTCCAGAGCTGTTATTGGAAAATGGTATTGTTAAGTCTGAAAAGTCTGGTATTAAAGTGCTAGGAAATGGTACGCTAGAAAAGAAATTAACAATTAAAGCTCATAAGTTTTCTGGTTCAGCTGCTAAAGCAATTGAGGAACAGGGCGGAAATTATGAGGTGATCTAATGATTGGGACACTCACCAATTTTTTTAGGATAAAGGAAATACGTAACAAGATTTTCTTTACCCTGATAATGTTAGTCATTTTTAAAATAGGGACCTACATTCCTGTACCTGGAGTTGATCCAGGTGTATTCGATATGAATCAGGGCCAGCAAGGCGTACTTGATCTTATGAATACTTTCGGTGGTGGGGCATTGATGAACTTCTCTATCCTGGCGATGGGAATAATGCCTTACATTACTGCATCAATTGTTGTTCAGTTATTACAAATGGATGTTGTTCCAAAGTTTTCAGAGTGGGCGAGACAAGGTGAAGTCGGAAGACGCAAACTTGCTCAATTTACTCGTTATTTCACAATTGTACTGGCATTTATCCAGTCTATTGGAATGAGTTATGCATTCAATCAGATGTTTAATGGCATGCTGATTAACGACAATAATATTGGTTCATATTTATTGATTGCGATTGTTTTGACTACAGGGACTGCATTCCTGATGTGGCTCGGTGAACAAATTACTGAACATGGTGTAGGTAATGGTATTTCAATCATTATCTTTGCAGGGATTCTTTCTGTGTTACCAAGTGCTTTAATCCAGTTATATCAACAGAGATTTACTGGTTCACAAGACACTACATTGGCAATCTTGGAATTAGTCGGTTTAATAATATTCTTATTATTACTAACTGCGTTTGCAGTATTCGTACTCCAGGCCGTTCGTAAAATCCCTATCCAGTATGCAAAACGTCAAAGGACGACATCACAACTTGCACCGCAGTCAACTTTCTTACCATTAAAAGTTAACCCTGCAGGTGTTATTCCAGTCATCTTTGCTATGGCATTTTTCATGATGCCTCAGACGTTTACATTGTTCTTTCCAGACGCAAACTGGGCACAGACGATTGCACGATTTTCTGATCCGACAAACTATGTGGGCATGATATTCTATATGTTGATTATCATTGGTTTCACCTATTTCTATTCATTCGTACAGGTCAATCCTGAAAAGGTGGCTGAGAATCTGAAGAAACAGGGAAGCTATGTACCGGGTATCAGACCTGGTAAGACAACAGAGAACTATATAACAAGTGTTTTATACAGACTTGTTTTTGTTGGTTCATTATTCCTGGCAGTAATTGCAATCATACCTTTAATAGTGACTAATGTTTTAAACTTGCCACCTGCTATTCAAGTCGGAGGTACAAGTTTACTAATCGTTATCGGTGTAGCATTAGAAACAATGAAACAATTAGAAGCACAAGCAAACCAAAGAGAATACCGCGGCTTTAGAAAGCGCAGGTAGGAGGATTATTGGATGAATATTATATTGATGGGCTTGCCTGGTGCAGGTAAAGGAACACAGGCCTCGAAGATTATCAAGAAATACCCGATCCCTCACATTTCTACTGGTGATATGTTCCGACTGGCTATTAAAAACGAAACAGAGCTTGGACAAGAAGCTAAGTCATATATGGATAAAGGTGAACTTGTACCTGATTCAGTCACTGTAGGAATCGTTAAAGAGCGCTTGTCACAGAGTGATGCTAAAGAAGGCTTTTTATTGGATGGATTTCCTCGTACTGTTGAGCAGGCTGAAGCCTTAAATGATATAATGGACGAGTTGGGGACTCAAATCGACCGTACAATCAATGTTGACGTGGATGAAGAGGAACTTATGAATCGTCTGACAGGCAGACGCATTTGTGAAGTCTGTGGAACTGCATACCATCTAGTCTTCAACCCACCAAAACAAGAGGGCATTTGTGACCTCGATGGCGGCAAGCTGTATCAGCGTGAAGACGATAATCCGGAAACAGTTGCAAATCGTCTTGAAGTAAATTTAAAACAAACGCAGCCACTGCTTGATTTTTACAAAGAACAGAATGTTCTTGTCAATGTGGATGGCTCTAAAGACATCGATGATGTATTTGTTGAGATTGATGACATTTTACAAAACTTATAAATGTTCACCTCTAAACAGTACTTTAAGGTGAATATTACGTAACTTATTATAAAAATATATGAGTTCAATATTTATTTGACGTTAAGTGAATGCGATCTTCACCTGAAGTATATTTCGACAGAAATATGAAACTGTAAAGGGGGAATTGAAGTGAGTAAACAGGATGTAATTGAACTTGAAGGTACAGTACTTGATACTTTACCGAATGCAATGTTTAAAGTTGAACTAGAGAATGGACATGAGATTTTAGCACATGTCTCAGGTAAAATCCGTATGAACTATATACGTATTCTTCCTGGCGATAAAGTTACAATTGAAATGTCACCATATGATTTAACGCGTGGCAGAATCACTTATCGTTTCAAATAATGGACTCCACATTTTAAGGAGGTAATACTCGTGAAAGTAAGACCATCAGTTAAACCAATCTGTGAGAAGTGTAAAGTTATTCGCAGAAAAGGTAAAGTTATGGTAATCTGTGAAAACCCTAAGCATAAACAGAAGCAAGGATAAAATAAACGGAGGTGTAAAACTATGGCTCGTATAGCAGGAGTTGACGTACCACGTGATAAACGTGTCGTTATTTCTTTAACTTATATTTACGGAATTGGTAACACTAGAGCAGAAGAAATCGTAGCTAAAGCTGGCGTTTCTGATCAAACACGTGTTAAAGACCTGACTGAAGAAGAACTGAACAAAATTCGTGAAGTTATCGACAGTTATAAAGTAGAAGGTGACCTTCGTCGTGAGCAAAACCTGGACGTTAAACGTTTAATGGAAATTGCTTCATACAGAGGTATTCGTCACCGTCGCAGCCTACCAGTACGCGGACAGAAGACAAAAAATAATGCCCGTACTCGTAAAGGTCCAGTTAAAACAGTAGCAAACAAGAGAAAATAATTTAAAGTAAAGGAGGAGTAATGATGGCTCGTAGACAACAAAGTCGTAAGCGTAAGGTGAAAAAGCATATAGAGGCGGGAGTCGCACACATCCGTTCAACATTCAATAACACGATTGTTACAATCACTGATGAATTTGGTAATGCTTTATCATGGTCATCAGCAGGTGCTCTAGGATTTAAAGGTTCTAAGAAATCAACACCGTTCGCAGCTCAGATGGCTTCAGAAACAGCTTCTAAAGCAGCAATGGAGCATGGCCTTAAAACAGTAGAAGTTACAGTTAAAGGTCCTGGCGCTGGTCGTGAAGCAGCTATTCGTGCATTACAGTCAGCAGGGTTGGAAATCACTGCAATTAAAGATGTTACGCCTGTACCTCACAATGGTTGCCGTCCACCTAAACGTCGCCGTGTGTAAGGCTTAATTTGTGACATCAAATCATATATAATAGAACACATGGTTGCATAATATTTTCGGCGTTTAAAGGGAGGAAAAGTAACTAATGATAGAAATCGAAAAACCTAGAATTGAAACAGTGGAAATATCGGAAGATTCTAAGTTTGGTAAGTTTGTTGTTGAACCTTTGGAAAGAGGCTATGGAACAACTCTTGGGAACTCCTTACGTCGCATACTATTGTCATCTTTACCAGGTGCGGCTGTAAAAACGATAGAAATAGAAAATGTACTTCATGAATTCTCAACCGTTGATAATGTAGTTGAAGATGTAACTACAATTATTACCAACATTAAACACCTTGCACTTAAAATTTACTCTGAAGAAGAAAAAACTTTGGAAATCGATGTTTCTGGTGAAGGTGAAGTGAAAGCTTCAGATATCACGCATGATAGTGATGTTGAAATTTTGAACCCTGATCTTAAAATCGCAACTGTCAGCAGCGGCGGTGTGTTCAGGATGAGAATGATCGCAAATCGTGGTCGTGGATATACATTGTCTGATGACAATAAGAGTGAACTATCCATCGGTGTTATTCCAGTGGATTCCATCTACACACCAATTGAGAGAGTTAACTACACAGTAGAGAACACTCGTGTTGGACAGATGACAAACTTTGATAAGTTGACATTGGATGTTTGGACAGACGGTTCGATTACACCTCAAGAAGGAGTTTCACTATCCGCTAAAATTATGACTGAGCATTTGAATATTTTTGTCGGTTTGACTGACGAAGCTCAAAATGTTGAAATCATGATTGAAAAAGAAGAAAATCAAAAAGAAAAAGTACTTGAAATGTCTATTGAAGAATTAGATTTGTCTGTACGTTCTTATAACTGCTTAAAGCGTGCGGGAATCAATTCGGTTCAAGAGCTTACTGATAAATCAGAAGCAGACATGATGAAAGTCAGAAACTTAGGACGCAAGTCTTTGGAAGAGGTTAAATTCAAATTAGAAGACCTTGGACTCGGACTCCGCAAAGAAGACTGATAAAGGAGGTTATTTCACATGGGCTACAGAAAATTAGGCCGTACTTCAAGCCAGAGAAAAGCAATGTTACGTGACCTTGCAACTTCATTGATTGTAAGTGAACGCATCACTACAACTGAGCAGCGTGCAAAAGAACTGCGCAGTATCGCTGATAAACTTGTAACTCTTGGTAAACGTGGTGACATCGCTGCGAGAAGACGTGCAGGTCAAACAGTGCGTAACGTTGAAATTCTTAATGAAGATGGAACAACTCAAGATGCACTTCAAAAATTATTTAATGATATTGCTCCACGTTTCGAAGATCGTCAAGGTGGATATACAAGCATTAAAAAATTAGGCGAACGTCGTGGTGACGGTGCTGAACTTGTTATTATTGAGTTTGTTGAAGGTGCAGTTGCAACTTCAGAAGAAGCTGAATAATTAAAAGCAGAGTGAGTGTTAAAATAAAAAGAACATGATTCTTTTTGTTTAGCTCTACGTATCCTGCAGGCTATATTGAATAAACGCGCGGCTCTTATGCAGGGTACGCGCTTTTTTTACATAAAAATGGTGGTGGAGAAAATGATAGAAATTAACAATTTAACTTATCAGTATCAGGCAGCCTCCCCTAAAGTGCTTGATAATGTTTCTCTATCATTTAAATCAGGGGACTGGGTCTCAATCATCGGACATAACGGTTCAGGAAAAAGCACCCTCGTCAAAATAATGATGGGCATCCTGGAAGAATATGACGGAGAGATACTCATACGGGGCAATAAACTGACTAAACATAATATTGCCGAATACCGTGAAAAATTTGCCATAGTATTCCAAAATCCCGACAACCAGTTTGTCGGTGCGACGGTTGAAGATGATGTCGCTTTCGGCCTTGAAAATCAGGGACTGCCGCGCTCAGAGATGATTGAAAAGACCCAGGCTGCGCTGAATGCTGTCAATATGCTGTCCTATAGGAAACATGCACCGGCGAGGCTGTCTGGCGGCCAGAAGCAGCGTGTGGCAATCGCAGGCGCACTTGCGATGGAACCTGACGTGCTCATTCTGGATGAAGCGACCTCGATGCTTGATCCGGAAGGGCGCAAGGACATTTTAAATATTCTGGATGATATACACGGCTTAAGAAAAACGACATTAATCTATATCACACACGATTTGAGTGAGATTGAAAAAAGTGATTATGCTGTCATCATGAAAGACGGAAAAGTGCTGAATCAAGGGTCGATTGAACATATTTTCAGTGATACCGACACGTTGATTGAAAGCAGGCTGGTACTCCCTTATCAGATGCAGGTTTCCCGGGCACTTCTAAAGGGTGAGTATGTTACACATGATGAGTTGGTGGATGAACTATGAATATCGAAGTGAATGCACTGACCAGTATTTATCATCACAGGACCCCTTTTGAACACGTCGCTTTGGATGAACTGACAACGACTTTCGAACAGGGCAAGTATTATGCCGTGATTGGACGGACAGGCAGCGGAAAGTCGACTTTGATCCAGCATCTGAACGGACTGATTCTGCCGACAAAGGGCGATGTCCGGGTCGGAGACCTGATGCTCAGAAAAAAGACTAAACAGAAAGTCATCCACCAGGTGAAAAAGCATGTGGGTATGGTTTTTCAATTCCCGGAACATCAATTATTTGATGAGACGATCTTAAAAGATGTAATGTTCGGGCCTTTGAACATGGGCCTTTCTCAGGAAGATGCACAAAAAAGAGCTGAAAAGTATTTATCATTGCTCGGTGTCCCTCTTGATCAGGTTGGGAGGTCACCATTCGATCTGTCCGGCGGGCAAATGCGTAAAATCGCGATTGCAGGTATTCTTGCGATGGAGCCGGAAGTTCTGATTGTTGATGAACCGACAGCCGGACTCGACCCGAAAAGTCATATCGAAACGATGAAACTGTTTAAACAAATCCAGCAGGAGTTCAATATCACCATCATACTTGTGACCCACGATATGAATGATGTATTCGAATATACGGACGAAGTCAAACTGCTCAGTTCGGGAAAGCTGATCAAAGAAGGCAGGACACTCGATATTTTAACGGATGAAGAACTGCTGACCGATCACTATCTTGAGATTCCGGATATTGTGAGACTTTCTCATGATGTCAGTAAAAAAGGTGTGAAGTTCAGCAGGATGCCTCGCAATACTGATGAATTTATCAGTCTCTACAAGGAATGGAGGGATAGACGTGCTTAGTAATATGCTGCTTGGACGTTATATCCCGGGTAACAGTTTCATCCATCAGATGGACCCGAGGGCGAAAATAATTTCGGTGCTGTTCTTTATGATTGTCGTATTTTTTGCCAACCACTGGCTGGGTTATCTACTGCTGATTTTATTCATGCTTGCAGTGATCAGGATTGCACAGATCAATATCTTCTTTCTATTCAATGGATTAAAGCTGTTATTTTTCATTTTGATATTTACTTTTCTGCTGCATATATTTTTCACAAGAGGCGGGACCACATTATTCGAGTGGGGTTTTATTCAAATAGACTCTGAAGGTGTCATAACCGGTATATACATTACCATCCGGCTGGTGATGCTGTTAATCATCACAACGATTTTGACGCTGACAACGAGTCCTATAGAGCTTACAGACGCTATTGAAAGTCTTGGCGCACCGCTTAAGAAAATAAAAGTCCCCATGCATGAACTTGCGATGATGATTTCAATCAGCTTGAGATTCATACCGACCTTGATGGATGAGACGGAGAAGATTATAAAGGCACAGAGTGCAAGAGGCTCGACCTTTATGACAGGTAAGCTGAAATCACGGGTCAATGCACTCATTCCGATTTTCATTCCGCTCTTCATCTCCGCATTTAAAAGAGCTGAAGAAATGGCGGTCGCCATGGAAGTTCGCGGCTATAAGGGTGAAGAAGGCAGAACGAGCTATCGTGAACTGAAGTGGGGAGTCAAGGATACGATAGCAATCATCATCATTATACTCTTTGGTATGATGTTATTTTTAGTAAGGATGTGAAGCGGGTAAATGCGAATTTTACTCAAGCTCAGTTACAACGGAAAAGACTTTCATGGATTCCAGTACCAGCATCATTACAGGACAGTCCAGGGTGTCATAGAGAAAGCTCTCAAGAAAATGCATAAGACCTCTGTCCGGATCCATCCGTCATCTCGTACAGACAGAGGTGTTCATGCATTAGAGCAATACTGCCATTTCGATACGGAACTGAATATTGAACCGGCTCAGTGGCAGTACATTTTGAACAGGATCCTGCCCGATGATTTGAATATCGAGGGAGTGAAAAAGGTCTCCACGGACTTTCATTCCCGCTTCCATTCAAAAGGTAAGACATACAGGTACAGGATATATACGACAGAAGCGGTTAATCCGTTCTACTTCGGTCTGAAAACCCACTACCCGAACCGGTTGGATCAAGAAAAGATGCAGGAAGCCATGCGCCCTTTCATCGGTACACATGACTTCACGAGTTTCTCTAGTGCAAAAGCTGAGATTAAAAATAAAGTCCGGAACATTTCTGAATTCAGAATCGAAGAGACTCTGGACGGCTTTGACTTTGTCATCACGGGCAGCGGATTTCTCTACAATATGGTGAGAATCATGGTTGCCTACGTTGTTCAGGTCGGCGCCGGAAAAAGAGCAGCGGCGACTGAAGAGATCATTTCAAAGAAAGACCGGACGATTGTACCCAGAACCGCGCCGGCGGAAGGACTTTATTTAGAAAAAGTGTATTTTGAATGAGCGATAAAA
The DNA here is from genome assembly GCF_059568765.1 of Lacicoccus kunmingensis DSM 17847. Taxonomy (NCBI): domain Bacteria; kingdom Bacillati; phylum Bacillota; class Bacilli; order Caryophanales; family Salinicoccaceae; genus Lacicoccus; species Lacicoccus kunmingensis. The sequence continues at coordinate 59,342 of NZ_JCANUC010000009.1, forward strand.
AGTAACTGAATTAGTAATTAATATTGACAAATACTCAATATAGTAGTATTATAATTAACGGTATAATTTTATATCATTCCCATGATAAGCCCCGGAAACTTATTGTGAAGAGTATATAGAAAAAAGCGAGATTTTTTTATTTTAAAGGGAAATATAGTGTGAATCAGGAGGAAAAATAATGCGTCAGACATTTATGGCAAATGAAGCAAACATTGAGCGCAAATGGTATGTTATTGATGCTGAAGGTGAGACACTTGGTCGTCTGTCTTCAGAAGTTGCATCTATCCTGCGCGGTAAATATAAAGTAACTTACACACCACATGTAGATACTGGTGATTATGTAATTATTCTTAATGCAGGTAAAATTGAAATGACTGGTAACAAAGAACAGGATAAAATCTATTACAGACATACAGGTCATGTCGGTAATATGAAATCAATTTCAGCCGGTGAATTAAAAGCGAAAAACCCTGTGCGTTTATTAGAAACATCCATCAAAGGCATGTTACCTAAAAACTCACTTGGACGTAAACAGTTAGGCAAACTTTTTGTGTATGCAGAAGACAAGCATCCACATGAAGCACAACAACCAGAAAGCTATACGCTTCGCGGATAAGATTAGGAGGGAATTGATTAAATGGCTAAAGTAGAATATTATGGAACAGGTCGTCGTAAGCACGCAGTAGCACGTGTACGTTTAGTACCAGGAGAAGGTAATGTAACGGTAAATGGCCGTGATATGAGAGAATACCTTCCGTTTGAAAGCTTAATCCTGGATTTAAACCAGCCGTTCGCAGTTACAGAAACAGAAGGTAACTACGATGTACTGGTCAACGTTAAAGGTGGAGGCTTCACAGGACAGGCACAGGCAATCCGTCACGGAATTGCAAGAGCATTGCTGGAAGCAGATCCGGAGTACCGTGGTCCACTTAAAAGAGCTGGCCTCTTAACACGTGACCCACGTATGAAAGAGCGTATGAAGCCAGGCTTCAAGAAAGCCCGTAAATCACCACAGTTCTCAAAACGTTAATATATGTTTTATATATGGAAAAGCACTTCCCGAAGATGGGGAGTGCTTTTTTTGGTAGCAGTGTTAATGACAGGGCATTATCTAGTTAAAAGAGCACATTTGGAAAAGTGTTTGAGAAAATAGTATAACTGATATAGAAGTAAAACTGTTGATGATTTAAAATTAAATTATATCCTCTATGTGCACTACAGTATTTGATTCTAAAGGAATAGAATCAGGTCAGAGTTATAGAGAAAGAGTATCATTTATAAATAAAAGTCATTAGAAAGATCATTTAAATGTTAAAGGAAGTTGAAGCCTTTGAAAGTATCATTGCAGACTAAAATACTGATTCTGGTATTATCACTTATATTTTTTGTCATTATTATTTTAACAGCTTCTTTTTCTTATTCTGAGGCAAAGGATATAGAGAAAGAAAGGGGACAGACGGCATTAAAAATTTCTAAGACGATTTCTTTTATGCCTGAATTGACAGAGGTTTTTCAAACAGACGACCCCGCACAAGTGATTCAGCCGGCTATGGAAAGAATTAGAAAACAAATAGATGCTGAGTTTATTGTTATAGGAGATGAAGATGGTATTCGGTACTCCCACACCAGGCCTGAACGAATCGGCGAGGAGATGGTCGGGGGAGATAATCATCGGGCGCTTGAGGAAGGTGAATATTATATTTCAAGGGCAGACGGCTCATTAGGCCCCTCGCTTCGAGGGAAATCACCGATTTTTGATCAGGATGGTGAAATTATCGGGATTGTGTCAGTCGGGTTCCTTGTGGAAGATATTCAAGAGCGGATCTTTGATGATGTGATTAATGTGATCTACCAATCAATTATTGTATTTTTAATCGCCATTGTAGGCAGTGTCATGCTGTCGAGGAATATCCGCAAGGACACAATGGGTCTGGAACCTTATGAAATAGGCAAATTATACACAGAAAGGGATGCCATCCTGCAATCAGTCAGAGAAGGTATTTTGTCATATGACATAGATGGCGGGATAACGATGATGAACCAGCCCGCCAGAAAACTGTTGAATGTAGAGGGCAGTTTTCAGGATTCCAAAATCGAAGACTTATTGCCCGGCTCCGATTCTCGCCAGGTTTTTAAAACGGGGGAACCCCAAATGGACCAGGAATTGTTATTGGAAGATAAGACATTGATTGTAAACCAGACGCCGATATTTCATAAAGATGAAGTGAAGGAGGTTGTCGCCTCATTCCGTGATAAAACTGAATTTGAACAGATGCTCAATACCATTTCCGAAGTACAGAGTTACTCGGAAGATTTACGTGCGCAAACCCATGAATTTACAAATAAATTATATGTATTATCGAGTTTATTGCAGTTGGGTGAATACGACGAAGCTGTTCATATGATACAGAATGAAACGACAGATTTACAGATTAAAAATCGTATTCTCTTCAATCAGCTTGAGGACACAAAGATACAAGCCGTAATTTTGGGGAAAATGGGGAAAGCATCCGAACAAAAAATTGACTTTGACATCGATTCAAACAGTTCCCTGCAAACGCTGCCCAATCATATCGAATTGACGCACCTTATAGTAATCATTGGGAACCTTTTAGATAATGCGTTTGAAGCTGTTGCTGAGAATCAGAAACATTCATATGTGACGTTTTTTGCTACAGATCTTGGGAATGATATCATTTTTGAAGTCCATGATAATGGAACTGGTATTTCCGAAGAAAACATGCCGCTTCTTTTTAACAGAGATTTCACACAAAAGAAATCCCGTGACCCAAGAGGTTATGGACTTTCAAATGTTCATGAAACCGTCACCCAACTTGGTGGACTGGTTGAAGTTCAAAGTGAAGTCGGGGAGGGCTCAGTGTTTACGGTATACTTACCTAAAGAACGAAAATGGGAGGGTAACGACAATGGAGACGTTAAAGGTCGCAATCGCAGAAGATGATTATCGTGTAGCCGATGTTCATGAAAAGTTTCTTGAAAAGATCTCCGGTATAGAGGTTGTCGGAAAAGCCTTAAATGCCGAGAAAACTCTTGAGCTTCTAGATACCACAGAGGTCGATCTGCTGCTGCTTGATGTTTATATGCCGGATCAACTGGGAACAGACATCATTCCGACTATCCGCCAAAATTATGAAAACGTTGATATTATTATGATTACAGCAGCGACGGATAAAACATTCGTGGAAAGAGCAATGCGGCACGGTGTGCAAAACTATTTAATTAAGCCTATTACAATTGATCGGTTTACAAATACAATAGAGCAATACCTTAAAGACAGGAATTTATTAAAAAATAAAGAAGAAGTAAATCAAGATGTTGTGGACAAGCTGTTTAAGAATTCAGAGGAACATAAAAGAGAAAATGAACAGATGCTGCCAACGGGTATCGATGCCAACACCCTTCATAATATATTAGAGGTCCTTAAGACCAGTCAGGGCGGTTTGTCTGCAGAGGAAATAGGTGAGAAAATGGGGGCTTCCAGAACGACAGCAAGACGATATCTGGAATATTTGATTTCCATAGGCAAGTGCCGTTCAGAGGTGGAATATGGAGCAGTGGGGCGCCCAGAGCGTAAATATTTATTAGGGTAAAGCAATTCAAATACAAGTAAGTTCTTTATTAACATAATGGTTTACAGCCATTATGTTTTTTGTTCATAAAAACCAAAAAAATTACTGAAAGTAGTTTTAAAAAACAATAAATCCATAACATTACATAGACTGAGTTATGTTATACGATGTTAATAAGATTTTTTAATGTTTGATTAATTCATTACAAAGCGCATAATAATTTTTTGTTATAAATGAAAGCGTGTTCATTAATGGGAAAGTTTTATTAACAGGAGGAAAGAATATGAGTCTTAGTTTAATAGGGATTTTAACAATTATAACCATCGTGGCATTATTGATTTGGAACAAAACCTCGCCAGTTATTATAATGATTATTCTGCCGGTCATCGGTGCTTTAATCGCCGGTTTTGGTATTGTGGAAATTGGCGTATTTTTTGAAGATGGTATTGCTCAGGTTATGAATGTGGTGGTCATGTTCATATTTGCCATAATATTCTTTGGAATTATGCAGGATGCCGGTCTTTTTGAACCGATAATTAATAAAATGATATCTTTATCAGGCGGTAATGTAGTAAAAGTTGCCGTGGCAACAGTGCTGATTGCAATGGTTGGTCAGCTGGACGGTTCAGGAGCATCGACTTTTCTTATAACAATACCGGCGCTCCTGCCGTTATATAAAAGATTGAAGATGAATCCTTACTTACTTCTCTTACTGATAGCGGGGAGCGCGGCGATTATGAACATGGTCCCGTGGGGAGGACCGCTCGGACGTGCTGCTTCTGTACTGGGAATGGATCCAAATGAGCTTTGGCAGCCGCTGATTCCTGTTCAAATTGTAGGTTTACTTTTAATGGTAGGGCTTGCTATTTTTCTTGGGTTCAGAGAAAAGCGCAAAATTGAAAAGAGATACGGAGTGGTTGATGCTGCAATGGTTCCGGGAGAGTCATCCGAAGGAAATGATGAAGAAGCTGATCAACCAAAAAGTAGAGAAACCGATGTACATGGAAATTCACTGGAAAGACCGAAGCTTATTTGGGTCAATCTGATTTTAGCTCTTGCTGTGATCGGTGTTCTTGTATCAGGTCTTGTTCCATCAGGCCTTGCGTTCATGCTGGGAGTCGCTGTTGCATTGCTGATCAACTATCCAAATGTCACAGATCAAACAGCAAGGATACGTGCCCATGCACCAAGTGCGTTGACAATGGCGGGTATTATACTTGCGGCCGGTCTGTTTTTAGGGGTACTTACAGGATCAGGTATGCTGGATGCGATAGCAACTGATTTCGTAACGATCCTTCCAGAATCAGTAACAGTATATATTCATCTGATTGTCGGCTTTTTGGGAATACCTTTTGACATGCTGTTAAGTACGGATGCTTATTATTTCGCATTATTCCCGATTATAGAGCAGATAGCTTCGACAGTGGGAGTCGATTCCCTGTCAACTGCTTATGCCATGATTATAGGAAATATCGTAGGTACGTTTATCAGTCCATTAGCACCGGCAGTTTGGCTGGCGCTTGGATTATCAGGATTGGAAATGGGTAAACATATTCGTTATTCATTTTTCTGGCTATGGGGACTGAGCCTCGTATTGATTGTTGTAGCTGTAATATTTGGCATCATCAGTGTTTAAGATATTATAATATTTTTCATAGGCGCAAATGTTTCCTTTTGATGAGTTGTGGTGGCTTCATTATAAAGAACATTTGCGCCATTTTTATACACGTTTACAGAAAAATTATGAATAGTACCTGTGCACTTGATTTGTTACAATGATAAGTGTTAATTAACAGTGAAAGAGTGATATCAGTGTACCAACCGCGTGTATTAGTGATTCAGGATATTTCCGCCAGCTGCCGTATATCAATGAATGTTGCCCAGCCGATTCTCAGTGTTCTGAACAACGAAGTGAATGTGCTGCCGACAGCTTTACTCAGCACCCATACGACTTCAGGTTTTGAGGATTACACATACCTTGATCTGACAGAGGAAAGTGACAAAATTCTCGAACACTGGCAGGAGCTGGGCAGAACTTTTGACGGCGTGCTGGTTGGTTATATGGGCTCGGTGGAACAGATCAGACGCAGCCGTGCAATAGTGGAGACATTTTTGAATGAGGATGGTTTATTCGTTCTGGATCCTGTGATGGCGGATCTCGGTGAACTGTATGACGGTTTCACAGAAGAATATGTTGATGAGATGTGCAGACTGAGTGCGCGTGCAGACATCATCATTCCAAACATTACAGAAGCGGCATTTTTGACCAGGACGGAATTTGAATCAATTGATGATATAGACATTTCGAAGCTCATTCATGATATGGCGTCAATCAATCAGAAACATGTCATCATCACAGGTGTAAAGACAGAAGACCAGATGGGTGCAGCGAGTTTCAATTATTCCAATGAAGGATTCGATGTAAAGTATGCACCATTCATAGAAGGTCATTTTGAAGGCACAGGCGATTTGTTCAGCAGTGTGGTTGCCGGTTTGATGCTTCAGGGAAAATCTGTACATCGTGCGATGGAAATTGCAGTGGTTTATATAAATAAAGTGATCAGGAGGACGAACGCGTCCAACAAAGAAATCCGCTACGGGGTGCAGTTTGAAACGGATATTCCTTATCTGATCGGGCAATTGTATAACGAACAGTCGGATAAGGAAATTATAAATATGCTGAACGCCTAGAAGGATATTGTGGGTTCATACAAAGAGGAGCCGGGATTTTCCCCGGCCCCTATGTTTGCCATTTAACGCATTGATTCGTATTTATAACGCATTGATGCGTTTGCGATCTTCTTCCGTCAGTTCAAAGTCGAAAATATCCAGGCTTTGTGCCTGGCGGTCTTTGTTGTGGGACTTCGGAATGACGATGACATCCCGTTCAATCTGGTAGCGCAAAACGACCTGGGCGGGTGTTTTGTCATACTTGCCGCCGATTTCATCGAGGACTTTTTCGGCATCACCTTCGATTCCGCCGAGCGGTCCCCACGCGATTGTGGCGATATCATTCTTTTTATTATAGTCGATCAGTTGATCGTTCCAATTACCGGCATTGGATTTGATCTGGTTGACAACCGGTTTGACTTTGCCGTGCTCAAGTATCAGATCAAGATGTTCTTTCTCAAAATTGGACAAACCGATTGTTTTGAATACGCCGCGTTCATAGTAGTCTTCCAGGATACTCCATGCTTCAAGAATCTCATCATTATTATCCCACGGGAAATGAATCAGGAATGTATCAAAATAATCGGTCTGAAGCTTCTCCAGACTCTTCTCAATCTCTGCATGGGCCCAGTCTGCACCATGATAACCTTCCATGGTGTTCAGTTTCGTAGTAATAAAGAACGCTTCTCTCGGGAGTGAGGATTTCTTCAGACCGTCCCCGACGACTTCTTCATTGTTGTATAACTGCGCCGAGTCGAAATGACGGTAACCGTTTTCGATTGTCCAGTCTATTTCTTCAGTGTCGCCTCTTAAGGCGCCTGGGAATTTATTGCCTTCTTTACCGTAAGTGTTTGTGCCGCTCCCTATAATCGGTATTTCAACATTATCGTTCAATTTAATATTTTTCATTGGAATGCTCCTAGCCTATGAGTCTCACATTAGCTATACCCTTATGGAGAATCAATCAATCTGTTCCATTGTGTCCCCCCGAAGAATGAGCTGGCCTTTTTTGGTAGAATGGATGTAAAGGTATAATAGTGATTACTAGATGATTCTGTTCAGGAGTGATTAATTATGACTGACATGGTATTCAGATTAGGTGATAGAAAATATAAAGTGGACAGTAAGTGGGCGGATGATGCTAAGGAGTACATCAATAATGTTTCAGCTGTAGCCAGTGATAAAGACGGATATATTTACGTTCTGCAGAGAAGTCATCCTTTCATGCTTGTTTTTGACACGGACGGAAAACTCGTAGATCAGTGGAGCAATCCAGAAATCACAGATGCCCACTATTTTGACTTCAGCCCGAAGGGAGAAGTTTTCGTTGTTGAACGGGACAACCACAGGATCGTTGTATTCAACAAACATGGAGAGATGCTCCGAACTATAGGGGATAAATATAACCCAGGAAATATCGGTGAGCCTTTCAATCATCCTTCAGATATATCCTTTACAAAAGAAGGGGATTTCTTTGTATCTGACGGTTACGGGAATGCCCATGTCCATCATTTTAATCAATCAGAGCAATGGCTCAATACCTGGGGAGCACTCGGTACAGAGATAGGCAGTTTCATCACACCTCATGCAGTTTTGGTTGATCAGAAAGAGAGGGTGCTGGTGACCGACCGTGAGAATAACAGAGTCCAGATTTTCGACCAGAACGGGAACTATTTGAAGGAGTTGTCGAATGTCTTTCACCCGATGGATATATGTCAGGATAAAGACGGATTGATATATGTCACCGACCAGGTGCCGTCACTGCATGTTTTCGGCCCTGATGATAAATTCGCCGGCAGATGCCGGACTTTTGGAACATTCGGCCATGGTGTCACTGTCGATGAGCATGGCGATATTTATATAACAGAGATGCTGCCTGACGGACTGACGAAGATGATACGTATGTAGCATGCATTATCAGATAGAAATTCATTATATAAAAAGGCGGTGTGGATCATTAAAATCGCAATAATTACCGATGTTCATGGAAATGCACCGGCTTTAGAAGCGGCACTTTCAGAAATTGATAAGAGAAGAGATATTGAACATATATATTGTTTAGGAGATATGATTGGCATCGGTCCTGATTCCAATGAAGTGCTCCACATGTTATTTTCAAGAACAGATGTTTCGATGATAACCGGGAATCATAATGAAGCGGTGCTGGCTTTAGCCGATGCGGATAAGCATCCGGCCACCCATCCAAATGTTAAAATTCATCATCAGTGGATACTGGATAGAATGGATGCATCCTATATAGAAAAATTAAGGGATTTACCCCGTACGATAAATCAACAATTAGGCGATAATGATGTTCTGTTTACCCATTATCATATCGAAAGAGGGAAGATGAAAGCCCCGATCAGTGCGGACCCTTTCAGTTCACTTGTCGAGCCGTCTCTTGAAAATATGGAAAGGTTGTTTATGACCCATGATGAATCACTCATATGTTTTGGCCACCACCATCCTGTCCATTATTTCAAGGGGAAAAACAGTACGTACTTAAATCCGGGTGCACTCGGCTGCAATGATCAGCCGACGGCACGTTACGCTGTTGTCAGTCTGAATAAAAATCAGTTTAATGTCAGCCTTAAGGAAACTGCCTATGATAACCGGTCATTTTTTAGAATCTTACCGGAGGCTGAATGTACCGGAACGGGATTTTATATTGAAAGTGTTTCACGGCGGTCAGCTTTAAAAGGCTAAAACTTCCAGGAGGTGTAATATGATTCAGGAAATAGATGAATTTCTGGATTATCCCGATGATAATCTGGATAGTTTCATCTCAAGCTATATGAACCGTGTACCTTTTGAGAACATAGATGTGCAGAATAAAGTCCCTATTTCAGTGGAAATTGGGGATTTATTCGACAAAATAATCATCCCTGGACGCGGTGGTTTCTGCTATGAGATGAATACTTTGTTCAAATACTATTTAAATGAAAAGGGCTTTGATGCCTATAGCGTATCGGCCACAGTGAAAAGCCCGACGGGGTGGTCGCCGGAGGGGAGCCACATGTCGACGCTTGTCCGGGCGGATGAATTGTATGTGGCGGATGTAGGGTTTGGAGATCTGCCGACCCGTGCGATGCCGATCCGACCTGCAGAAGATGCAGTAGTCATAGATGTCACAGGCGGCAGATTCCGCGCGATTGAGACCGATGATGGTTTTGAAGTGCAGAAAGAAAAGGATAATGTGTTTGAAACTTTATATAAAGGCCGTTTCACTCCGCGAAAGACGGAGGCGTTTTACGATAACCTTGATTATAATCAGCATCATCCGGATTCCATCTTCGTTAAGAAACTGATCATTACGATGCCGAAGGAATACGGCCGGGCATCGATGTCTGAAAATCATCTTACACTCACCAAGTATGGTGTAAAAGAGAAGATTGAAGTGAATGCTGAAAATTATACTGGAATATTAAAGGATTACTTTGGATTGGACGTCAAAATAGACAGGCTGGACGCTGCTTTATAGTGAAGTCATAAACAGTTAGGAGCATCAACATGTATAAGGCTATTTTTCTGGATATCGATGATACGGTATTCAATTTTAAACAATGCAGCAAAGGTGCATTGGAAAAAACATTTTCAGAGATGGAACTGGAATTTGTTGAAAACATTTATGAGGTGTTTAATGAGATTGATGAAGGCTTGTGGGCAAAGCAGAAAAGAAATGAATTGAGTGTCGATGAAGTCCTTAATGTGCGTTTCGTACAGCTCAAAGAAAAGCTTGGACTCGACTATGACAGCGATCAGTTCAAGATAAACTTCGGACAATCACTCGGGGAGCAATGTATCAGGGAGCCCGGCATTGAAGAATTGCTTGAAAGGCTGTCTGCGGACTATGGAATTTATGCCGCATCCAACGGTGTACTGTCAATGCAGGAGAACAGGCTGCAGCTGGCAGGATTAAAAAAGTACTTCACTGATCTGTTTGTCTCAGATGATATCGGCTATGCAAAACCGGATATCAATTACTTTAAAGAATGTCTGAACAGATCTGTTCTTGCAACATCTGAAGTTTTGATGGTGGGTGACAGTCTGGACTCCGATATTGCGGGAGCAAATATCGCAGGGATTGAATCGTGCTGGTATAATCCCTACGGTCTGGAAAACAAATCTGAAGTTGAAGCGGACATGGAAATCAGCCATTTAAATGATCTTGCCGGTATTTTGAAAGTCTAAGTTATGTTATATATGCAAATCATGCTAAAATCATTAATGGAATATAAGAGGTAAAGGAGATTTATACATGCAAAACATAAGCGGTAAAACAGCATTGATTACAGGTGCGGGACGCGGCATCGGCCGTGCGACGGCGATTGCACTTGCAGAGGAAGGCGTCAACATCGGTCTTGTCGGCCGCACGATGGAAAACCTGGAAAAAGTACAGGAAGAGCTTAAAAGCTATGACGTTAAAACGGCAGTGGCAACAGCGGATGTATCGGATATGGCAGCCATCACTTCAGCGGTGGAGTCCATCCGCGGAAAACTTGGACCGATCGACATTCTGCTGAATAACGCAGGTATTTCAAAATTCGGAGGCTTCATGGATTTGACTCCGGAGGAATGGACGAACATCATCAATGTCAACGTCAATGGTGTGTTCTATACGACACGTGCGGTACTGCCTGAAATGATCGAGCGCAATACAGGAGATATCATCAATATCTCATCCACTGCAGGGCAGAAGGGCGGACCAATCACAAGTGCCTACTCTGCATCGAAAGCTGCAGTCATCGGCTTGAGTGAATCACTGATGATGGAAGTGCGTAAGAAGAATATACGTGTCGCGACGATGACACCGAGCACGGTGGCGACAGATATGGCTGTCGAACTTGATCTGACGGACGGTAACCCTGAAAAGGTCATGCAACCTGAAGACTTGGCTGAGCTGATCGTGGCCCAGCTGAAATTGAACCCGCGTGTTGTTTTGAAACATGCAGGATTATGGTCCAACAACCCTTAATAGGTAAAAGTAAAATGCGCTGTCCGTTCAATAACGGACAACGCATTATTTTTATCACATTAACGGTAAGAATAATCTGAACACTGCTCTCGAAAGTCTTTTATACTTAGGTACCTTTCTGATGTCTTCCATTGTCACCAGTTTACTCTCTTTGAATGACTGAGTGAAGTCCTCTTTCATGGATTCGATGATTCGGGCTTTGTAAAACCACAGACCACATTCGAAACTGAGGCACATACTTCTGTAATCCATATTGGCGGTACTGTTTACTGCGTAAATATCATCAACGATTATGACCTTTTCATGCATGAATCCTGGTGTGTATTCATATATTTTCACACCTTTTGAAACAAGGTCTGCATAATATGACCTTGAAGTTTCGTTGACTATCTTTTTATCCGGGACGCCGGGCATCATGATGCGGACGTCGATGCCGGATTTTGCAGCGACGGTCAGTGCGGATTTCATCTTATCTCCCGGAATTAAATAAGGTGTCTTAATATAAATATAATCTTTGGCGGAATAAATCATATTTAAAAATATATTCTCAGTCATCAGCTCTGCAGTAATAGGACCGTCTGAAAATGCCTGTACAATGCCATTCGATGGAATAACATTGTCTGAATGTTTGAAGGCAGGTTTGTATTTGGCATAATCGTCATCGTCACCGACGAAAAATTCCCAGATGGACAGGAACATTGTTGATAAACTCCAGGCGCTTTCGCCTTCTACGCGTACACCGCTGTCTTTCCAGTAAATATCCTGGTCCTCCGTATTAATATAATTATCCCCGATATTAATACCGCCGGTATAAGCGATACGTCCATCAATTGAAACGATTTTCCGATGATCCCTGAAGTTGTAGCCGATTGAAAATTTAAGACCGAGCTGATTGAATGAAGCGGTCTGTATGCCGATATCATTCAATTCTTTAATATGCTTATCAGACAGACGTAGAATACAACCTATATCGTCGTATATTAAACGCACTTCCACACCTTCTTCACGCTTCTCTTTTAAAATCTCTAAGATTTCATCCCACATCCTGCCGGTTTCTATAATATAAAATTCGATAAATATATAGTGATCAGCTTTCTTCAAATCTTTTTTCATTGAATCAAAAAGCAATTCCCCGGGGGAGAAGTAGGTTGAACCGGTGTCATTGGAAGGGGTACTGAAGAAGTTGGCAGCGATATATTCAGCCTGGCGGTAGGCTTGTGAATCGGTGTCTCTCAAATATTCCAAGACTGCTTCATTTTTATGAACATTGTTTTTTATTTTACCGGTGGTGTAGTATAAGCGTTTCTTTTCCTTGCTTTTTAAACGGTTGTCCCTGAAAAATGTATAAAGAATCAAACCGAAAATTGGAAACAGCATAATCACAATCAGCCAGCTGACTTTATAAGAGGGGTTAATGTCCTCATTGATGATTACAAGCGCTGCAGTTAAGGAGAGGAAAGTCATGACTGTAAAATAATATGGCATGATGATACTTAAATAAAGACTGAGTACAATGATGATCAAAAGCTGTATAACAGAGAAAAGTGCCAGCAAAATAGAACGTTTAAAAATTAGCTCTGATAATTTAGCCATGCTGTTCCCTCCAAAACTGTTGTTAATGACATTCGTCCATACAATATATTTACCCGATCCCGGGAAGAGTAAATATATTTAGGGCTTGCTGAAAATTAAATTCCCTTTGATTTAATGCGGTTCATACTCGTTTTTGTCGAAATCAGATGCAAAGTCATTTATCATGGAACCAACCAATATTGTGGATGGAGACTCCCTTATGTATACACACAATCAGAACCAGATGATCATGCCCGAGGACTTTTTCCTGCCATTCGAAGGCCAGCTGAACCCCGACAACCGCTGGGTTCGTATGGCGTCCCTCATTCCCTGGGCAGAAGTCGAGTCGGGATATATCAAACAGCTTGGAGACACCAATCAGGGCAGCCGCGCGAAATCGGCCCGCCTTGCACTTGGCGCGCTGATCATCAAGGAAACACTCGGGCTCAGTGATGAAGAGACCGTCGAAACTGTGACGGAGAATCCATATATGCAGTATTTCCTCGGGCTCGAAGCTTTTAAGGACGAGCCGCCATTCGAGGCGTCTGCGATGACCCATTTCCGCAAACGGTTCGATGCCCATTATATCAACACCCTGAATGAACGGATGGTCGAGATGCAGCAGGCGGCGGAATCTGAACCGTATGATACAACCGACACGCCAGAGAACGATGAGGATCATAATCCACCGCCGCCACCGGCTGGCGATGGCAGTGACAGTCAGTCCAAGCAGTCATCACCCAACCAGGGCAAATTGATGCTGGATGCGACGTGTGCCCCCGCCGACATTCAATATCCGACCGATCTGAGACTGTTGAATACCGCCAGAGAAAAACTGGAAGCGATGATCGACACCCTCCATGCGCCGTTTGTGAGCCAACAGGCCAAACCGCGTACATACCGCAAAAAGGCGCGCAAGCAATATCTGGCGGTCGCTAAACAGCGCCGGCCCGGGCTAGATAAAATCCGAAACGGCATCCATCAACAGTTGAGATATGTGCAGCGCAATTTGAAACATGTCGCCACACTCGCCAACAAAAACGGACTGGCATCCCTGAGTCCCAGCCAGTACCGCGACCTCCTGGTCATCCAGGAATTACACCGCCAACAAGACAAGATGTTTGAAGAAAAGACGGCCGGCATCGACGATCGCATCGTCAGTATCCGCCAGCCGCATGTGCGTCCGATTGTCCGTGGCAAGATGAATGCACCGGTCGAATTCGGGGCCAAATTGTCGGTGAGTCTGGTGGATGGTTATGCATTTCTGGATGTGCTGTCATGGGATCCGTATCACGAAGGAAAAGGCCTCCAAGCTTCGGTTGAACAGTACAGACAGCGCTATGGTCATTACCCGGAAGCTGTATTGGCGGATACGATCTACCGCACGCGGGAGAACCGCAAATACTGTCAAACCCACGGCATTCGCCTGAGCGGGCCGAAACTCGGTCGCCCGGCCAAAGATGCACAGATCAATGCCGACCAAAAACGCATCGAATACCAGGATGCATCGGAACGTAATGCCATCGAGGGCAAATTTGGAGAAGGCAAGCGCCGCTACGGGCTGGGCCGTATTTCCGCATGCCTTCAAAAGACCAGTGAGACCGTAATCGCCCTCAACTTCCTGGTCATGAACATCGGAAAGGTCCTCCGGGATGCTTTTTTCTCTTTTTTATTTCGTTTCGTGTTCTGTTTCCGAGTGAATCACAGGATAGAACCTGTGATTCACTGATGAACTTTGAGATGTTCAGTAAACCCTATTTACTGAAAAACTTAATGATGAATAAAATCAGATTGATATTATTGGTATAATAAAATTAATAATTAAAATGAGCGGGGGATTGGGATATGATACCGACAGGAACATTGATTGTAATGGGTGTGGCAGGGCTGCTGTCAGTGCTGTTGCCTTTCATTTTCATACTGGTACTGAGACGCAGATTTAAAATTCAATGGGTGCCGATTCTTATCGGTGCGGGAATCTTCATCCTGTTTGCGATGGTGCTTGAACAGGTTACACATATGTTCGTACTGCAGCCTGAAGTGGACGGCTCGATTCCATTAATTGTGGACTCGCCCTGGCTTTACGTGCTTTACGGTGTGCTCGCTGCGGGAATTTTTGAAGAAACGGGCCGGCTCTTTGCATTCCTCTTGATGAAACGGAAATATAAAATTGTCGATTCAGCAGTATCATATGGTATCGGGCACGGCGGTATTGAGGCAATTATCATTGTCGGACTCGGTATGCTGAACTCGATCATTATCGGGATAATGATCAACAGCGGCGGAACGATAGCGGAGACTC
Source organism: Lacicoccus kunmingensis DSM 17847 (assembly GCF_059568765.1). Taxonomy (NCBI): domain Bacteria; kingdom Bacillati; phylum Bacillota; class Bacilli; order Caryophanales; family Salinicoccaceae; genus Lacicoccus; species Lacicoccus kunmingensis. The sequence continues at coordinate 74,451 of NZ_JCANUC010000009.1, forward strand.
TGCCTCCGGGTACAGCGGAAGCATTGACAGGGACGCCGCTCTATATGTATGTTCTTTCAATTGTTGAACGGGTCATTGCCATTACAGTACACATTGCACTTTCAATACTCGTCTGGGCGGCAGTGATGAAGAAAGGAAAGTGGTGGTTGTTTCCGCTTGCCATTGTTCTGCATGCTCTGACAAATGTGACGGCAGCGATGATGCAGGCGGGTCTCTTGACAAACATATGGGTGATGTACGGCGGCTTTACAGTGATGACAATCCTTACCCTTTGGCTTGCTTACAAGACCGGTATTAAAAATTCGGATACAGGAGCCACTGATCAGAGGCGGGAGTATTAATCCGTTTCTGGGTGTTTGTATTGATGTTTCATATTTACTTTATCGTGGAATAATAAGTCACGTTGATACCAATATGAACACAAGGTGGTTTCTGAATGAAAATAAATACCAATGACTACAAAGTACCTGCGACAAAAGAATTCAAATTGAAAGACTATCCCACGTTTCTCAATCTGGACAAGTCTGAACAGGATATTAAAAAAGAATCTATCCCGAAACTTGTGGAAACATTGAAAGCACTGCACCGGAAACTGTTTGCCGAAGGCAAATCGGGCATTATGGTTGTTCTCCAGGCACTAGATGCTACAGGTAAAGATGAGGCAATCAGCTTCGTCTTTTCGAATTTAAACGCACAGGGCCTGCGGACAACTTCTTTTGGCAAACCGAGTGAAACGGAAAAGAAACATGATTATTTATGGCGGATGCACGACGGACTCCCGGCAAGGGGAGAAATATCTCTTTTGAACCGCTCATACTATGAAGAAGTGATTGTAAAACAGGTACACGATGATATAGATGACTATGAATATCCGCCCGGTGCAAAAAAGAAGATATATGGAAGATGAGATACCGTCAGCTCAATGATTATGAAAAGTATTTGGTGGAAAACAATATTCATGTCATCAAATTCTTCTTTCATGTTTCAGAAGATGAGCAGAAGGACAGACTGTTGAACCGTATGAAAAATGAAGATATGCAATGGGAATTTTCTTTTAATGATGTGGAAGAACGCGAATACTGGGATGATTATCAAAAGGTGTTTGATGACGTGCTCAACAATACATCCAGCACCCATGCACCGTGGTATGTTCTCCCCGCAGATAACGAATGGTTTTCAAGAGCAGTAATCACGGAAGTGATGAATGAGAAACTGAAAGAAATCAATCCTGGCTTTCCGAAAATCAGCAAAGATAAGGAAAAGGAACTGAAAGATTATATTGATAAGCTGGAAAAAGAATAAATGGTGATACAACCCCCTTCCATATTGGAAGGGGGTTGAACTGTATATTAATTTATACTGCGGAAAGATTTCTTCTGGATAAAGTAAGCGGCTGCCGCAGCAATCAAACCGGTGAATAAAGTGATGACAGGCGTGAGTATGCTGCCGGAAACCATTGTTTCCTGTGGGAGAAGTGCGCTTTGACTCCATGCGTCACCCGTCCCCGCTGGATACATCGTTGTAATAACCATTCCGGATGCGGTTTGGAGTACAAGAAATAATAGTGCAAAGCTAATCATGAACAGTAAAAACTTCTTCAAAAATTGCACCTCCAATTAAACTGTATGTTCCTTATTTTAACATAAAAAAACACGGTGTAAAATTGCCTGTAATCAATAGGGTGCTGCAGTTATAGTTAATATTTCCTTCCTCTTGTAAAGGGGGCTTATTTATCAAGATCACTCCAGAAGTGATGAATTTGTTAAATTTCATGAAAAATCCATTATTAGAAGATTAAATAATATATAATAGATGTATTATATATATGTGTTTAGTGTACGGCGTGAAAATTATAAGTATGAGGTGATTTGATGTCTAAAATAATGGAAGACGTAAACAGTATAAGGACGCTGCTGAAAAGAGTTCATGAAGGCGAGCCGATTGACAGTATCAAATCAGATTACAGCAGTCAGGTGGAAAAGCTGGATCTGATTGATGTTTTTAAGGCGATACTGCAGGTGCATCACACAGATAAAGATATTACGATATACGACATACAAGAATTTTTTGAGATTCATCACTATTTGTACGGTCACGATGTAAATGAAATTCATATAAGCGAGGATCCGAATCATCCGCTCCACGTGTTGAGAAAAGAGAATTATCTCCTGTCGGACTCATTAAATATTATCGAACTGCTAATCGATGATGTTGAAAACGGTGAGGAGAATTTGATCGATACGCTGATTGCTGAAGCGAAAAGGCTGGGGGAGATAAACAGTCATTTTAACCGCAAGGAAAAATTATACTTTCCAATACTTGAAAGGTACGGCATCTATCCGCTGCCCCGGACAGTTTGGAAAAAGCATGACCAGATCCGTCTGTTGATAAAAGGGCTTTTCAACCGCCTTCAGAAAATTGACAGTATAGAATTCCGTAATATCAGAAGGACTTTTGATGACTTGAAGGCAAAATGTGAAGAAATGATTTTTGAAGAGGATTTCCTGATCATACCGATTACACAAATATTATTTAAGGAAAGAGACTGGCTTGCCATCGCCGAGGAAAGCTCAGCATTCGGCTATTCTGTAGAGTTGATCGGCAAGTACCGCAACTATGTCGGCAGCCAAAGGGTCAAACCGCTGAATCATACGGAGCAGCTGCAGTTTGGCGGGGGCTACCTGACAACAAGGGAAGCGAACCTGATCCTCAATAATTTGCCGGTGGAGATCACTTTTGTCGATAAAAACGGTTTGTTCAAATATTTCAACAACATTGTTGAATCATCAGAAATGATGTTCATCAGAACACCTTTGTCCGTCGGGAGAAATGTTGCGAACTGCCACCCGCCAAAGAGCTTGAAGAAGGTAATGTATGTCATCCGGGACTTGAAAAACAGGGTCAAAGAGACTGAAACGATGTGGTTTAAAACTAAGGACAAATACATACACATCACTTATAAAGCGGTTTTTGACGAAGATGATGAATTTATGGGCATACTTGAGTATGTACAGGATATCCAAGGCTTCTTCGAGCTGCCCAGCGAGATGAAGAGAAATGTGAGCAAGTAAAAATCATGATTGTATTTGAAAAGATAGCTTTCCAAATTAGAATAGTTATTAATAATCAGCCCCTATTCTTTGATATTTATACTCATTACTATTTATAATGGTTGTAAGAAAGGGAGGTACTATATATGTTATCAGACAGATTAAAGCAGGCTTTAATTGATCAGATGAACCATGAATATGCGGCAGCCCATGAATATTTGGCAATGGCTTCTTATTGTGAGGACCGCAGCTACGATGGATTTGCGAATTTTTACAAGCAGCAGGCTAAAGAAGAACGATACCATGGCACGAAAATTTATAATTATTTAAATGACCGTGGCGTTCACGCAAAATTCCAAGGCATACCTGAACCCGAAAACGAATACGATTCACTTCTGGACACTTTCAAAAAAGGTCTTGAGCAGGAGCGTACAGTGACTAAAAATTTCTATCAGATTACTGATATCGCAACAGAGGACAAGGAACATATGACGTTGTCATTTGTCAGATGGTTCCTGGATGAACAAGTTGAAGAAGAAGCGACATTCGAAACGCACATCGATTATTTAGAGAGATTGAAAGACGATGGCAATGCGCTCTATGTATATGAGCAGGAAATGGCAAAAAGACAATTTGATGTGCCTGAAGAATAGAAGAAAAGCGTCAGAGAGTTTATAATGGCTTTCTGACGCTTTTTTATTGCTCTGATTCAAGATGAATTTACTGTTGATAATAGTCATTTTTATCGACCCTTGCGGCGGTTTTAAAATCAATATTTAAAGATTCTGATATTTAAGGTTGACTTATTACTTAAATCCCTATATATTTTAACTATTCAGTAGCAAATATATTTTGTAGCCAAAGAAAGCTGATGGCCGATGAAAATCAGCACATGATATTTGTGAATTGGACAGATTTTAAAATATAATTGATTGATCAAGAGTGAACATTAATTTGTTAATTAAGGTGGCACCACGGTGACGCGTCCTTATTTGGATGTGTTGCTGTGGTGTTTTTTTATTCAGATGAAAATTAGTAGTTCAATATTTTATAGTTGCAGAAAGTCAGTGGTGGATGTGAACTGGCATGGATATTGAATGAAATGGGTTTTGTCGGTGCAAAATTATATAATCGTCAAGCGGGGATTTTTATCAGTCCCAATTTAGGTGGTACCGCGTGTAAGCGTCCTATTGTGAGGAGGCTTATTTTTTTATATCAAATGGAGGTAATTGGGATGTATATTATATATGAAACATTGAATGCAGAATTTACACCGGAAGCACTGGCACAGATGCGGGAGAAGAAAGTGATATTTGAAAGTGCTTCACAGCATGAAATGAAAGGCAGATACTCGATCGTCGCTTTTGATTATTATGGGAAAGTGGCGTTGGACAGTGATACTTTAACCATCGAGTATCCGGACAGGATTTTCAAGAAGAGTGAGGATCCATACGAGGAACTTAAAGTGCTGCTCAACAAATATAAAGCGGATATTGATGATCCGGTGCTCGCTGACCTGCCCTTCGTTTCCGGTTTTGTCGGCAGCTGCAGTTTTGATCTTGTGCGTCATGCGTTTAAAAAACTTCAGGAAATAAAAGTCGAAAACACGACGAATGACCTGCTCTTCTATATGGTGGAAAGTGTGTATATCTTTGACCATTATAAAGAGAAAATCCATATCATTACATCGAATTTATTTTCAGGTGTCACTGCTTCCGAGCTTGAAGACCGTCTTCACAATATGGTGGAAGAAATCAAGTCAATCAGGCTGTATCATCGTGAAATCGCATTTGAAAATATTACCCGGGAAATAGAGACGAATATAACTGAAAGTGATTTTATAAATACAGTGTCATATTTTAAATCACTGATTCAAAAAGGCGACATGTTCCAGGCTGTGCCTTCCAGAATATATAAGTATAAGCATGGGTTCGAAGAAAATAAAAACCCCCTCACTTTCCAGCTGTATAAAAACTTGAAAAGGCAGAATCCGAGTCCATATATGTACTATTTGAATTTGGACGATCCGATCATTGTCGGCAGTTCCCCTGAAAGTTTTGTCAAAGTACAAAAAGGCAAAGTGGTTACAAACCCGATTGCCGGAACGATTAAAAGAGGCAAGAACGTTGAAGAGGATATAAAGAATGCTGAAATATTGGCAAGCGATGAAAAAGAACTCAGTGAACACCGAATGCTTGTCGATCTCGGACGTAATGACGTAAACCGTGTCAGTGAACAGGGCAGTGTGGAGCTGAACCGCTTAATGGAAATTGAAAGATACGAACATGTCATGCATATTGTCAGCGTCGTCACCGGTGAAGTGAAAAAGGATATCTCCCCTATAGATGTGGTAACGAGCCTGCTTCCGACAGGCACTGTATCCGGCGCCCCGAAACTCAGGGCGATTGAACGTATTTACGAAGTGAGACCTGAGAAGCGTGGAATATATTCCGGCGGTGTCGGCTATATCAACTGTAACCAGGAGCTTGATTTTGCGCTTGCGATACGTACAATGCTTGTCGATGAGGAATATGTCAATGTGGAAGCGGGCTGTGGCGTTGTATATGATTCAGTCCCTGAAAAAGAGCTGGAAGAAACAAAATTGAAAGTCAAAAGCCTGCTGGAGGTGCAGCCATGATACTTGTAATAGATAATTATGATTCATTCACTTATAACCTGATTGATATGATAGAAGCATTTGATGATGTCATCGTCAGATACCCGGACGATGAAGACGTGCTGTCCCTGGATGTGGATGGTGTCGTGATTTCCCCCGGCCCGGGCCATCCTTTGGATAATGATCATCTTATTGATATTATCGAAAATTACAGGGACATGCCGATACTCGGCATATGTCTCGGTTCCCAGGCGCTGACAGCCTATTACGGTGGTGAAGTTGTAGAAGGCACTGTTGTCAAACACGGTAAGATGGATGAAATGAAAGTGCTGGGTGACTCGGTATTGTATAATTTGCTCGGTGAAACAATCGGAATTATGAGGTACCATTCTCTTGTAAGTGAAAGGGAAACATTTCCCGTAGATTTGAAAGTGACTGGAGAAACGGAAGACTCCATCCAGTCATTTGAACATCTCGTTATGCCGCATTACGGTATACAGTACCATCCGGAATCGTTCGCATGCGAACACGGCACAGAGATCATCAGGAATTTTATTGAAGCAGTGAAAAAACCGAAATATACTGCCGTACGATAATGGAGTGTCCTGTGCAGGAATGGTATAATTCATATAATGGAATATATCGAATGTGCAAGGTATAGAGGACAACAGTACTTGTACAGACTGAGGAGAGTTTTAAATGGATATCATGACAGTGGGTCTTGCTTTCATTGTAATAGCATCTGCTTTTATCATTATGGCTCAGCGTAAAGAGCTGCAACACTTGAGAGAAATTAACGGCAAACTGAGAGTCAATGAGAATAAGGGAGAGTGGAAGGCCAAAGTCAGAGAAAAACTGAAGACTGAAGGTAACGTCAAAACTGTAAAATACGTCAGAGACGAAACCGGCATGTCCCTTATAGAAGCAAAACAATTTGTGGATGAAGCAGGCGGAAAAAAATAATCACTTTGTAAAGACTACTCAATTTCGGGTAGTCTTTTTTCCTTAACTTTATTCTATCTGTTAAAAGAAGTATAATTGAAAGATATATTGGACGAACGAGAGAGGATGAATATTTTGGCAAAGAGTGTAGTACTTGCTGAAAAACCTTCAGTGGCACGGGACATTGCCCGTGTACTGAAATGCAGTAAAAAAGGAAATGGTTTTCTTGAAGGAAATAATTATATAGTGACGTGGGCGCTTGGTCACCTGGTGACGCTTCAGGATCCGGAACGTTACGATAAAAAATATCAGAAATGGGACTTGAATGAGCTGCCGATGCTTCCGAGTCCTTTGAAACTGACGCATATTCCGCAGACGACAAAGCAGTTCAAATCGGTACAGACGCAGTTGAAACGAAAAGATGTTGGAGAAATCATCATCGCAACAGATGAAGAAATATCTCTATAAAATCATATGTACATAACTTTAATATTTATCCACATGCTTATCATTACAGTATATTTAACTCTTGTTTTAAATGTACAAAAATAAATAACTGTACATAATTGACTAAAACTTCGCATTTATGTGCATTATGACTTTAAATTTATCTAATAAAATCATATAAGAATAATTCTTTTTTAAAATTATCGTTTTTGAAAAGGAGGTTAATAAAGTTGAATAATTATTTTTATAATGAGTTACAGGAAAAATTAATGAAATATCAAAGTTCAATTTTTATTAATTATAATGAATTCTTAAGTTTGTTGCAAACTAATAGTAAATCTATGACACCTTCTTCAGATATCAGTGGGATTGCTAAGAGTGTCAGAAAGGCAAGTCAAGTGGCATATCCGGATATCAGTGGGATAATAGAAAACTTCAGGAAAGGCAGTCAAGTGACATATCCTGACATCAATGTAATTTTGAGTTCAATCAATGATTTTTAGGTAGAGATTGAAAAGTTCGATTTTACTGAAAAAGATTTGAAAGAAGCAAATGAAATTTTAGAAAGTGATAATCCAGCAGAACGAGTAAAAAGAGAAATGAGTATTAAAGATTACATACCAAAACCAATAGGGGCTATTATTATAACGCTTTACTTCCTTATGGAATTTTTAAACAATGTTGCAGGCGTAATAAATTTTGTGGAAGAAAAAATACCTACAGTTATGGAAAGCTATGAAGAATATATTACAGAAAATCACAATGTGTCAGATCGAGAATCGATAAAATGGTTAAATGACGTTATAAAAAAGAGACGGAACAACAAATTACTCAAAACTTCAGGATTGTCACAAAAAATAACCTTATAGCTCGTGAAAACAAAAAAGTGAATTCAAAATCCCAAGGAAGTTTGAGTCATGGGGATGTAGTTCAAATAACAGAAAAGAAGAGAAATTGGACTTATATACACTATTCTGATCATAAAGAAGGTATTGTTATAGAGGGTTGGGTTTTTACATGCTATTTAAAGCAAATAAAATAAAGTTTTAACGTTTTCAACCGCACTTACTATTAAGAAAGTGCGGTTGAATTTAAATATCCAGATAGGGAGTTTTGGATTAATAATGATATTTGAAAAAAGAATTATTCTTTCAACTTTGATAATGCCTCTGCAAAAGGGTTATTTACAAATTCATCATCTTGATTATTAACATATTTATCAATGTCCTTCTTTGACACCTTAGATTTTTGGTGTTTTTTACGTCTTTTCTCAAAAGAGGATAGTTTCTCTCTATGTCCACAAACACATGTAAATGTTTGTCCATCACCTTCACCATAGAGTTTTAATCGTTTTTTACAATTAGGACACCTGGCATTAGTGTTTTTATAGATGTTCTTTTTATGATTACACGATTGGTTTTTGCACCTTAAAAATTTACCCTGTCTATTTTCTATTTCTAGCATAAAATCATCACACTTTGGGCACTTAGTTCCAGTAATATTATCGTGCTTAAAAGTTTCATCCATGTTCTTAATCTGTTGAACAATATCTTTAGTATATGACTTTATTTCAGAAATGAATTGATTTTTTTGTAACTCTCCATTTTCGATTTTGAGCAGTTTATCTTCCCATTCTGCCGTTAAAGCTGGGGAACGAAGATCTTCGGGGGCAAAACCAAGCAGCTGTTTCCCAGTCTTAGTTAGGTGCAGATACTTCCCTCTTTGTTCTATATACCGACCATTGATAAGCTTTTCTATTACATCAGCACGTGTTGCTACAGTACCAATTCCTCCAACAGCTTGAAGTGTCTTTGTCATTTTGTTATCAGTTTCTTCCATGTATCTAGCTGGATTTTCCATCGCTTTTAATAGTGACCCTTCTGTATGTCGTTCAGGCGGCAACGTACTTCCTTCTTTAAGAAGAAGCTGACCTTCAATGTGTTGACCTTGTCTAAGGTTGCTTCCTTTGCTACTGTGTTTCTCTCCGTAAATCTCTTTCCAACCTAGTTTTGTAGTTAGGTTTTCTTTAGCGACTAGTGTTTCTCCACTTATTTCTGCTATTATCTTTATTTGTTCATATTCAAAAGGTTCGCTAAGTACTGCTAAAAATCTCTTGATTACTAAATCATAAATTTTTCTTTCATTGATATCCAATGTATCAATAAAAACGGGCTCTTCTGTTGGAATGATTGCGTGATGATCGCTAACAGCTTTATCGTTTACTACTGATTTTGGTAAGTGAAAAGTTTTATGAGCCAACTTACTGGTGTGTTTGTTATATTCACTAACACTGCATGCTTTAATTCGGTCTTTAAGTGTCGGTACAATATCTGATGAAATAACTCGAGAATCAGTTCTTGGGTATGTTAAAACCTTATGTCTCTCATAGAGTTGCTGCATTATGCGTAACGTTTGTTTCCCAGAAAATCCGTAAAACTTATTAGCATCTCTTTGTAGCTCAGTTAAATCATATAGCTGTGGTGCAAAATTTTTCTTCTGAGTCTTTTCAACAAAATTTATAATTGCTATTTGGTTATTCAATTTATTATAAAGATTGTCTGCTTGTTCTTTATTAAAAATTCTGGAATTATTTTTATCATCATTCCAGAGAAAAGTTATGCCATTGTTAGACTTAAAAGTAACTTCATTATATTTTCTTGGGGTGAAGTTTTTTATTTCATCTTCACGTTGAGCTATTATACCCACAGTTGGTGTTTGCACTCGTCCTGCAGATAATTGAGCATTAAACTTTGTAGTAAGGGCTCTTGTTGCATTTAAGCCAACGTACCAATCTGCTTCAGATCGTGCTACAGCTGCATGGTATAAGTTTTCATACTGTTTACCGTCTTTTAAGTTTTTGAAGCCTTCTTGAATTGCTTTATCAGTCACTGATGAGATCCACAGTCGTTTAATTGGCTTATTTATATTAGCTTTATCTATTATCCATCTCGCAACCAATTCTCCTTCTCTTGCGCTATCAGTTGCTATCACGACCTCATTGATATCTGAACGATTCAGCTGTCTCTTTATTGAGTTGAACTGTTTCTGGGTTTTCTTTATTGTAGTCGTCCTTAAATTAGAAGGAATCATAGGAAGCTCTTCTAAGTTCCAATTTTTATACTTAGTATCGTATGATTCTGGATCTGCAAGGGTAACTAGATGACCAAGTGCCCAAGTTATAATATATTTGTTGCCTTCTAAAAAGCCATCACCTTTTTTATTACAATCTAGTACACGTGCAATATCTCTAGCTACAGAAGGTTTTTCAGCTATAACTACACTTTTCTTCATTACTCATTCAACGTCCTTTCAAAAATGCTTGATAATAATTATATCATAGGAAATATGTATAAGATTTGATAGATTTATTCCTTATTTTATTTACTCTTTTATAATGGCAAGAGTTTTCTTTATAAGGCATCAGCAATAGAGTAAATATACTCACGATAAGTCGAACATTTTAAATATTTTTATGAAAGTAAAAACTACACTAAATATTCAATTGAAAAACACTGATGATAATTTTCAACTCTGTCTAAAGATATTAAAGATAAAACTTTTATTCCTCTTGACTGAAATTCTAGCGCTTGATTTAAATGGTCTTTTACTAGAGTCTTGTATTGGACAGCTAGAAAACATGCATTAATGTTTTTCAGTAATGTTCCCAAATGGAAAGTTGTAAACGCCCTCCAGGTGTTAACGCTGTAACGAAGCAAACTTTCAATAGCACCACCAATCAAAATAGCTAAAGCATTCACTTGCCAAGATTTCGTTGTTTCATCTCTCCTGAAAAGATATAAAAAAAACTCCTAACCAAACCGTTGATTTACGGAATTTGTTAGGAGGAATTAGCCTTAGGGCAGTTATGACGAGCTCCATCGCTTTTCATTTTTCAATGTATTATATAAAATATTTAAAGAGAATTTATTGTAAGGGCGAACCAACCTAAATTTCACCCTATTAAATTGAAGCCAGTCGGCCAGCAAACATCTCTTATAGACATACAACCTTCACTAGCTGGACAGTATCAAGTCAAAATTATATTGGCAGTCTTGACTTAGCATGTAGATATAGTCTGTAGTATATATGAAATTTTTCAGGATAATACAAGGTCTTTAGATAACGGCCTTGTATTCGTTCTACGGTATATTGCTACTTCCCAAAAGCCTAACGTATAACTTTATGATGCGAATTACTTGTGATATTGTTCAACGTATCAGTCTTTGATGCGGTTATTAAAAGGATAATGATACCTACATCTTTCTTGAATTCTATTCGGCAATCATACATATTTAATATGTGTGATCAGGGTCTACTCTAATCAATCAAATATTTAAGAGAGAAAAACACATCTTGTCATTTTCTATGTTATTTTGCACTGATTTAAGTGATAACTTGCACTATAGTTAAAAAGCCCAGCTTATCTTTTCACGAAGATAGCTGGGTTTTAACATTTATTATGCAAAATAACACTTAAAATATATGCAATTTATCGTCAAAAATGACACACGCGCCTCGAAAGGCCGGCAAAAACAACACTGGGAGCGCGACTTTCAGCAGATTGTCGCCATTTTGATGCGGGGGAGGTGGCCCATTTAGATGATTTGATGTACGACCCTTTGATTCTTTAAATGACGCACAGTAAATATTTTACATTTTGTGGATTGGATGACCATTTGCCGGGTCGTTGGCTTTTTTTCAAAATGTAGAACCCATTACATTCAGAATATTCTGAATGTAATGAAGCCGACCATGTGAGCCGGGTTGATAAACTCTAAATTGTTTTATGTAACGCTAGTGACATTATATATAAAAATAAATTCTTCGATTATTTCTTAATTTATGTCATAACAGAAAGCTTATTCTAATCTAAGCCATAGTATTGAGAAATGACTAACACAGCACTATTTATATAAATAAAAATGAATGGATTAGTTGATTCCATTTTAAATAAATCGCTAATAAATTTTGCTTATATCCACTTAAATATTTAGTTTAAATTCATGGCTGTGTAGCCAAGAACTAAGGCAAAGGTCTACAAAGCCTTGATCGGCGTGTTCGATTCCGGTCACCACTGCTATATTTTCGTTAATAATGTAAGCAATTGATAGAAGAAGGAACTATAGAAAAAAATCTTGACAAATTATGATTACAGTTGTAAACTAAATGTATATATAGATTACAAATGTAAACAAAGTAGATAGGAAGATTATGCATTCTGAAATAGATTCTAAGATTACCGATTTCGAAAGAGAAGTAATGCGTGTTGTTTGAGTGCAGAGCAATGTTATAAGCAATGATATTGTAGAAGTTTAACAGCAGAAGAAAAAATGGAAGCCGGCAACAATCAAAACGTTTATCGGAAGACTTGTTGAAAAAGGAATGCTTTGTACAGAAAAAAAGAGGAAAGTATACTTATTTCTCTAATATAAAAAAATGAATTTATTAAAAGTAGTTTGGATGAAAGTTTCTCTAATATTTTAAACAGGGATGCTGGTAAGACAATAGAAAAATTAATTTTAAAATATTTAGCAAGGAATGAGAATTATGGAATAGGCGATTTTAAAGATTACAGGAATGAACTGTGCTCCCAACGTGAGTAAAATTGAAGAGACATTGCTAAGCTTGCCAGATGTGGAAAATGCAAAAGTCAATTTGAAAAAAGGAATAGCCAGAGTTAAATTTGATGAAACCGGCCGGGCAGCAGATAGTTTAATGAAATCTATAAAGAAGATTGGTTATGAAGCTGAATCAATCAATTAGAGAAGGAGTTGATAATAAATGGTAACAAAATCATTTAATATAGAAGGCATGACATGTGCATCCTGTGTACAAACAGTCGAAAAAACAACCAAGAAGTTAGAAGGTGTAAAAGAATCAAATGTGAACATGGCTACTGAAAAACTGAATATCAGTTACGACGAGAATGCACTATCTGTACAAGAAATCCAAGCTGCCGTAGATAAGGCTGGGTATAAGGCGTTAACAGATACGGAGCAGAAATCATTTAAAATAGAAGGTATGACATGTGCATCATGTGTACAAACTATTGAAAAGGCCACAGGAAAACTTGATGGTGTATTGGACACTCATGTTAACTTAGCTACAGAAAAAATGAATATTGACTATGATGCTTCCATGGTTTCAGTTTCAGATATTCTGGAAGCAGTATCAAGCGCTGGATATGAAGCACATGAAGATATCACATCAACAGAATCTGTTGATGAAGACCGTAATCAAAAACAAAAAGCTATTAAAAGTCTCTGGCAAAGATTTTTGATATCTGCGATATTTACTGCACCTCTATTATATATTGCGATGGGTCATATGATAGGCGCACCATTACCTGGAATCATCGATCCGGCTTTAAGTCCGGAAGGGTTTGTGATCATACAATTTATACTTACGTTACCTGTTGTCTATATGGCTAGAAGCATTTATTCATCGGGTTTTAAAACCTTACTTCGTGGACATCCCAATATGGATTCTTTAATTGCTGTCGGAACAGGTGCAGCATTCGCATATGGTATCTTTGCAGCATTTATGATCTTTTCTGGTAATGTGAGTTTTGCAAATGATTTATATTTTGAAACTGCAGCAGTAATTTTAACCTTAATTACATTAGGTAAGTATCTGGAAACATTAACTAAAGGAAGGACCTCAGATGCGATTAAGAAATTAATGGGACTTGCACCTAAGAATGCGATTGTAGTAAGAAATGGACACGAAATGGAAATATCAATCGATGAAGTGATGGTTGGTGACACAATCATTGTCAAACCAGGAGAAAAAATACCTGTTGACGGTATTGTTACTGAAGGTATGACCGCAGTAGATGAATCCATGTTGACAGGTGAAAGTATTCCAGTAGAAAAAATCAGTGGAGATAATATTATTGGAGCGAGTATCAATAAAAATGGAACAATTCAGTATCAAGCGACTAAAGTCGGAAAAGATACTGCATTGTCTCAAATTATAAAGCTGGTAGAAGATGCACAAGGTTCAAAAGCACCTATTTCTAGGCTGGTTGATATTATTTCTGGATACTTTGTGCCAATTGTCATTGGACTTGCTATCCTCGCAGGTTTATTATGGTTTATAAGTGGACAATCAGTACTCTTTGCCCTCACCGTTTTTATCACGACGTTGGTTATCGCATGTCCATGTGCACTCGGTTTGGCGACACCGACATCCATTATGATTGGAACTGGTAAGGGAGCTGAAAATGGCATATTAATTAAAAGTGGAGTTGCCCTTGAAACGACGCATAAACTTCAAACGGTAGTTTTTGATAAAACAGGAACAATTACAGAAGGCAAACCAAAAGTCACTGATATAATTACTGTAGAGGGGATTGAAGAGCATGAACTATTGGTGTTGGCTGCATCCGCTGAAAAAGGCTCAGAACATCCTCTAGGTGAAGCAATAGTCAATGACGCCGAAGATAAAGGGTTAACTTTACAAAAAACGAAAAATTTCAATGCATTAACAGGTCATGGTATAGAAGTGATGGTTGGCGATAAAAATATGTTGCTGGGTAATAGAAAATTGATGGATGATCAAAACATTTCTTTAGGTTCATTGGCAAGTACTTCAGATGAATTAGCGAATCAAGGAAAAACACCAATGTATATAGCAATCAATAATGAAATTTCCGGTATTATTGCAGTTGCGGATACAGTAAAAGAAAGCAGCTTAAAAGCGATTCAAAAACTCCACGGCATGGGAATAGAAGTAGCAATGATAACTGGTGATAACAAGCGGACTGCTGAAGCAATTGCCCAGCAAGTCGGGATTGACCGGGTATTGAGTGAAGTGTTGCCGGAAGATAAAGCAAGTGAAGTGAAAAAACTTCAGAATGAAGGTAAAAAAGTAGCCATGGTGGGGGATGGAATCAATGATGCACCAGCTCTTGCCCAGGCAGATGTCGGGATTGCTATTGGTTCCGGTACGGATGTAGCTATGGAATCTGCTGACATTGTTCTGATGAGAAGTGATTTAATGGAAGTCCCGACAGCAGTAGAACTAAGTAAGTCCACCATTAGAAATATCAGACAAAACTTGTTCTGGGCGTTTGCTTACAATACAGCGGGTATCCCAGTTGCAATGGGCATATTATTCCTGTTCGGTGGACCACTGATGAGCCCTATATTTGCAGCAGCAGCGATGAGTTTCAGCTCGATATCAGTGTTACTCAACGCACTGCGTTTAAAACGATTTGAACCGTCTGATGATTCATCTGTTGACTCGCATGCTGGTCCTTCTGTTGGTCCGTCTGTTGCTTAAGGAGGAATAAAGTGGAGTGATGGATAAATTAGAACTCGAATTATATAAGTGGGTCATGTGCTCAGATTTCACTAGTTGCCTCTGCCATGAAATGAAACTTAAATGATTATGGGGGGTGGCTCTATAAGTTCAGCAAAATGATAATTTTATTATTCCTACATTTCAATATACTTTACCTAGATAAAGCACAAAGTGTGTTACATTAAGAGGAAATTTAAAGGAGGAATTTATATGCAACAAAAAACATTAAATGTACAAGGAATGTCATGTGGTGCATGTGCTAATAAAGTTGAAGGGAACGTTAGCAAGATTAGTGGAGTCGAGTCAGTAAAAGTTCTGCTTTCAGATGGAAAAGTGGATGTGTCATATAATGACAATGATGTTAAATTAGAAGAAATTAAAAATACTATTGAAGATACAGGTTACAAGGTTAAGGATGAATCTGAAAAAGCAGGCAGCAGCTGCTCATGTTGTCAATAATCTAGAAGAGTTGAAGCAATCTTACACTAGGTAAAATAGAAAAGACCTTACTATTATAAAGTACCACCTCCCAAGTTCACAAAGGAAAGAGATGACCTTTGAACTTGGGAGGTCTTAGTTTGGATAGGCATAGAAGCCTTTGAATGTACTGAAACTATGCAGTTGGGTCCAATTTTATTTTAATAACCACATATAAGCTATAGAAAAATCAGGAAATAGCTTCCTGATTTTTTTAATACTATTATTTATCGATTTGAAAAATTTTAGGTCTATTCTACCTTGACCTGTCCCATCATCCCATTGTCCTCATGTTCAAGGATGTGACAGTGGAACATATATATACCTTTATTTTTAAATTGAATGGCGATTTTTACAGTCTCATTCGGGACAACGGAAAAACTGTCTTTCCATCCTCTTTCATTCTCAGGTGGTGTCTCTCCATTTCTTGAAAGGATTTTAAATTGGGCCCCGTGGATATGGAACGGATGAATCATGCCGCCCATCATATCGGGTTTATTATAAATTTCCCATACTTCCGTAACACCTTGTTTTTGAGTAAAGTCAATTCTTTCAGGGTCAAATTTTTTACCATTTATCGTTACCATATCCATCATGCCGAAAAGTTCAATTTCTTTTGTCACCGGCATGTTCATTTCTTCTTCTGTGACTGAAAAGTCATTCATTTCATCAGGTAGCTCTGTATTCTTACCAATTTGATCTGTGATTTCAAAAGGCAAGAGTGTAGAACCATCATCTTCATTAATCAAAGCTACATTTTCATTACTGTTCATTTTTGAAAAATCAACGATAATTTCAGCTCTTTCTGAAGGTGTGAGCGTAATTTCATTCATTGAGACCGGTTCATTCAAGAAACCGCCATCTGTTGCGATTTGTACAAAAGAATCTCCCGTATTTAGTTTAAAGATATAGTTTCTTGCATTTGATCCATTTAACAGTCGAAGTCTTACTTTTTCTTTATCTACAGTCAATTTAGGATTCAACGTGCCATTAATTAATGATGTATCACCGACTGTACCATCTTCATTAGCCGCTGCCTCGTAGTTCAGTTGTTTCTCATCATCAAATATTTTGTCCTGGAAAACAAGCGGGATATCATTTTTACCATAATCACTTGGTAACTCGAGATTTTTTGAATTTTGATCTTCAATGTAAATTAAGCCGGCAAGACCATTATATACTTGTTCAGAAGTTTCTCCTTCCGGATGGGGGTGGAACCATAAAGTTGCAGCTTCCTGTGTCACCTCAAATTCGATAGTATCTTCTTCCCCCGGTTCCAATACTTCATGTGGTCCGCCATCCTCATTCCCTGCTACTTCCAGTCCATGCCAGTGAAAAGTAGTATTGTCATCGAGTTCATTGATTAAGTTTATTGTCACGGTCTCTCCTTTTTCAAATTGGAGCATAGGGCCAAGAAACGAACTATTATAGCCATATGTTTTTGTTTGAACGCCATCAAATATTTCTGTTTCCCCTTTTTGAGCGCGTATTGTATACTCAGTTTTTTCGTCACTTCCACTTTGGAGTAAAGGTGGGATACCCAGTTCATCCTTTCCTGTCGAGTCATTCAGACTCACCACGTTGTCATGGTCCATATGGCCATTATCCATAGACGCACCATCCATTTCTTCTTCCATGGAATGATCATTCATACTTTCACCCATGAAACTTTCATCATGTCTTTCCATATTCATCCCTCCGTTTGTTGTTTTACCATCGTCATTGTTTTCAACAGATGCTTTTCCGGCATTGTTTGTACAAGCTGATAACACGACGACTGCCATTAGTAAAAACAAGCTTATTAAAAAATTATTTCTCCTCATACTACACAACTCCTTCTTTCTACTTTTGCAAGAAACTTGCCATGTATCATGTTAAATTAAAATTTTCGAGAAGTTATGCATAAAATAAGTATTTAATATGACTAAAATGGAAGTCAATCATGAAAGTAAAACTCTTGAGAATATTTATCCTCTTTCAAGGGGGATAATATCTGTTTGACAGATTTGAAACGTAATTAAAATCCAAACAAGTAGCAGAGCAACTGTTTTTCAAGTGACCTGCTATTTCTTCACTTACACGCATCTGGATAATTTCTGCACATATATACTATATAATCATCTAATGTTATGGCTGAATATATTTTGTCATATCAGAATCGAAATTTAACAATATGTAACCTGAGAGGTTTTGATTGAGTAGACATAGGAACTTTAAAGAAGAATTAGGGACAGTTGAGTACTATCTAAAGAATGATGATGTAAATGGCTCATTCCAAATTTCCAACACTTAGGGCTCAAAGCGGGTACAGATTTTAAAACCCTATGAGATTAAAAATTGATAGCCAATGCAAAAGGCTGATTTTATAATTGTCATATTAATGTGAAACCGCAGTTAGCTATAAATCATATGATTTATATAGATGAATTGTGAATGTAAAGGAGATCAATATGAAAAAACAAACGAGAAACATTCTCAGGATCAGCATCATATCAAGTATTTTCATTTTGGTAGGTCTGACTTTATGGTTCAATTTAACTTCGGATATACAGGCAGTACAGGTCGGTGATGACGCAGTCGACTTCCAGCTTGAGACACTCGACGGAGGGACTGTTCAACTGTCGGAAATTAATGAAGATAAAGGTGTCATCC
Source organism: Lacicoccus kunmingensis DSM 17847 (assembly GCF_059568765.1). Taxonomy (NCBI): domain Bacteria; kingdom Bacillati; phylum Bacillota; class Bacilli; order Caryophanales; family Salinicoccaceae; genus Lacicoccus; species Lacicoccus kunmingensis. The sequence goes on from NZ_JCANUC010000009.1 coordinate 92,943, forward strand.
TGAATTTCTGGGGGACATGGTGTGCCCCCTGCCGTGAAGAAATGCCTGATATGAACGAAGTTTATAACGAAAGTCACGATGAGTATGAACTGGTCGCTGTGAACGTCTCAGAGGACGAGCAGCAGATCAATCAGTTTTTGATGAGTCTGGATGATAATCTATCCTATCCAATTGCGCTCGACCGCAACCGGGATGTCACCAAAGCTTATCAGATCGGTCCATTGCCGACGACGATCGCCATCGATAAAAATGGTGTGGTCGTGGATAAACAGGAATATCAGCTGACCAAAAATGATATTTACCGTTTTGTGGAACTTTCAACTTCGGAATAGGGTGAAGTTTTATGGAATTAAAAGAAATAAAATGCGAATCCTGTGGTCATGTGAACCCGCAGGGCACCCAGCTGTGCCAATCCTGCGGAAAGATGATCGACAGTGATTACGATAAAAATAAAATAAAGGATCTCATGCGTTATGACGGGAGTGCCATCCGATCAAAGACAAGATCCAGAAGCATCTTTGATAAGATATGGATTTTCTTCACTTCCATCTTTTGATTGCACTGGTGCCACTTTCACTCAGTGTAAAAACTGAGAAGAAGAAATCTGAAAAACTGGCTATTTTAATGACTGTAATAGCTTTCCTTATGCAAATTGGCTATTTTATATTGAGATGGGTTGCAACGGAACAGGCGCCGGTATCGAACATGTATGAATTTATTGCAACTTTTTCAATAATGATAATTTTGGGTTATCTGATCACATATCATTATTATCGAACAAAAGTCCTGGGATTGTTTGTGATTCCCGTTTCATTGCTTTTGATCGCTTATGGCAGTATGTTTTCGACTGATGTCAATCCGCTGATTCCATCATTGCAGAGTAACTGGCTCGCAATTCATGTGATCACTGTATCAATATCCTATGGTGTCCTCTCCATGAGTGCCGTTGCGGGATTGATCTATCTTCTGAAAGCAATTCCGCTACGTGAGAAGTCGTGGCGAGCTCGTATACTTGAGATGATCATGGTAGGGCTTGTAATAGTTCTGGTTTATATCGGAACGACGCTAATCATGAAAGGCGCAGTCGGTTACAGTGATGAGTTCATGTATACCGATCAGCGCGGGGATAATCAATATGAACTTGCGGATCATTTTCATACAGGCATCAATTTACCGCCTGTCATCAATTCACAGTCATTGAACACTGTGGTCTGGTCTGTCATTCTAGGGCTAATCGTATATGGAGTACTTCGTCTGATACTGAGAAAACGGTTAATGGCCTTTGTCAAACCACTGGCAAATAGAGCGGACTTGAATTTGATGGATGAAATCGGCTACCGCTCGGTCATCATAGGTTTCCCATTATTCGCACTCGGCGGCATCTTTTTTGCAGCAATCTGGGCGCAGATCGCCTGGAGCAGATTCTGGGGCTGGGACCCGAAAGAAACATGGGCGTTCATCACATTCATGTTCTATACCATTTTCTTACACTTGAGACTGAACAGAGGGTATGAAGGAGAAAAATCTGCATGGCTTGCATTAATAGGTTTTATACTGATACTCTTTAACCTGATTGCAATCCATCTGATTGTTGCAGGACTTCATTCATATGCATAATTAGAGAAAAGGATTGATACGACAGAAAAAATTCTGATTGTTGATGTCATAGAAAGTTCTTAAATATAAGCTGACAGTAAGAGACTGTCTTGATCCTATCTGTTACGATAAATTATGAAAAGGAGGTATTTGCATGGGAAGTGAAGTAACGTTTCTCCTTGCATTCGGAGCCGGATTCTTAAGTTTTGTCTCACCCTGTGTGCTTCCGGTCTTTCCTGCTTTTGTCTCCTACATTACAGGTATGAGCTATAATGAAGTGGAAAATCAAAAATTTAACGTAAGAGCGATATTACATACACTGTTTTTCCTCATTGGATTCAGCCTGGTATATATTGCACTTGGTTTTGGTACAGTATTTCTCGGCGGATTCCTTGTCGAGCATTCGAATTTAATCAGGCAGCTCGGTTCCATTCTGATAGTGGTATTTGGACTCATCATCACAGGTGTGCTCAACTTTAATTTCCTGATGAAAGATAGAAAAATACAGTTTAAAAATAGACCATCTGGATTTTTAGGTTCAATTTTTATCGGTACGGCATTCGGTGCTGGATGGACACCTTGTAATGGTCCAATTATTGGTGCTATCTTTGCTATGAGTGCAACAGCACCAAATAATGCTTTAGTTTTAATGATTGTTTACTGTCTTGGATTTGCAATACCATTTTTCATTTTGAGCTTCTTTGTATCCCGTACACGTTGGATGTTGAAATATTCAAACATAATTATGAAGGTTGGTGGCGTCATTATGGTCTTGATGGGTGTGCTACTGTACTTCGACGGTCTGACTCAAATTATCATTTGGCTACAGCCATTCTTCGGCGATTTCCAAGGATTCTAGCTATAAACATAGAAACTAGGAAAGCAAAAGGTAAAGTATTTCAATGGTATATATATAATAAGATTTAAGGAGGAGTTTTAAATGAAAAAATACTTGATGATAGTTTTTCTGAGTTTAACATTCATCGTAGCTGGGTGTGCTGATGAATCAGCTTCTAACGAAATAGATGTCAAAGAATTTGTTTCAGAGTTGAGTGCCAGCAATATGGTGGAATCTGCTTCTATTGATGATAAGAATCTTGTAGTGGAAGACGGTGGGGAGGAAGATACTTACAACCTTCCTGAAGATGAGTTCTTTGTATCAGCGGCACCTTACATGACATATACACATCCGTGTGAAGTTCATAGTCTGACTGGATGCGAGGGTGAACTTGCAAACGAAGAAATGGACGTGAAGATCACCGATGATGATGGTGAAGTTCACATCGACGAAACGATGACCACGCTGGAAAACGGCTTTTTGGATTTTTGGCTGCCGAGGGACAAGAATTACACGATGGAAGTCAATTACGAAGGTAATACTCTCGAGCATGATTTTTCTACTTTCGAGGGAGATAACACTTGCTTGACGGATTTGCAACTTAATTAAAGTTCAAGAAAGTAGCAGAGCAACTGTTTTTCAGTCGATCTGCTACTTTTTCATTCCATCTCGATGGTTTTTACATAAATGGACTATATAATCATCTAATGTTATGTTCTAAACTAACTTTGTCTTTATAAAAACAAAGTCAATATATATGGAGGGAATTGGATGACTGTAAAAGTTGCAATTAATGGATTTGGACGTGTGGGAAGAACGGTATTGAGGAGATTACTCGACACGTATTCAGAACTGGAACTGGTGGCTGTAAATGATTTAGCCAGTATTGAAAACCTGGCATATCTGTTGGAGTTCGATACGACATACGGCAGGTTGAAACATGATGTTGAGGTGCGTCAAAATATTCTGATCGTCGGTGAGAAAGAAATCAGGGTCTACCAGGAAGTTGATGCAAAAGACCTTCCATGGAAAGAACTGAAGATAGATATCGTGCTGGAAGCAACCGGTTTTTATACGACTGCAGACAAGGCAAAAGTACACTTGGACGCGGGTGCTGAAAAGGTCGTCATAACAGCGCCGGCGGATGAGCAAACAAAGATGATTGTCTATGGTGTGAACGAGGAGATTATCGTAGATGATAAAATCATATCTTCTGCCTCTTGTACAACTAATGATTTAGCCCCGGTTGCTAAAGTTTTAAATGATAACTTCGGAATTGTCAACGGGTATATGACGACAATAAAAGCCTATACACCTTCACAATCATTGCATGACAGTCCCAGTAAAGACTTGAGGCGCGGAAGAGCAGGTGCGATGAATGCTATCCCGACTTCCACCGGAGCAGCAAAGGCTGTAGGGAAGGTTATTCCTGCACTTGAGGGGATCGTTGATGGTTCAGCTGTCAGAGTACCACTGGCGGGTGGTGCATTGGTGGAGTTCTATACCAACTTGGAAAAAGAAGTGACAATTGAAGAAGTGAATGAATTGATGAAAAAAGCATCGAACCCATCATTTGAGTATTCTGACAAACCAATCGTGTCTTCAGATGTCATCGGAACGTCAGCCGGTGGCGTTTATGATGCAACACTCACAGACATAGTAAAGAATGGCGACAGTCAACTTGTAAAAACCGTTTCCTGGTATGATAGTGAATATGGATTTGTATCAAATCTCGTCCGTCTGACTGAGTATTTTGCCAGCACTGAATAATTATTGGTGAAAATAAGATGATCCAAACTTTATGTATGAGGATGATGGATATACTGCAAGAGGATAGGAAAAACACCAGAGTGACGAAAGAAACCCCCGGGGTCACAGATTATTGTATCATCTGTGACCCCGGGAGTTTAATATCAGTCATGTTATTTGTTAAGAACATCGTTCAAATGATTTCCTATAATTATTGAAAATCATTTAGAAGTTATTCTGCAGGTGCAAGTTCCTCTTCAGTTACCCATTTATGATTCTGTACTTCTTCCTCAGTATCTGTGGTCACGAAATCCACCATATAGACAGTCGTTTCTTCCGCTGAATCAATTGTAGCTGTTGCGCCTTCCATGCCTTCCATATGATCTGTTTCCAGCACTACTTCAGTACCAGGCTCCAATGGTGCTTCTGCAGGGTCTTCCAATTCTTCATGGATCACCCATTTATGATCTTCAACCGGTTGTCCCCCATCCGTTGGTGTAAATGAGACAGTATAGACGGTAGTATCAAAAGCACCTGAAATAGTGGCTTCAGCACCATCCATCCCTTGCATATGTTCTGCTTCTATAATCACCTGGCTCCCAACTCCATATGTCGGATTTTCTGCCTCTTCAAGTTCGTCGGGTACTTCACCGGAACTTGACATTTCTTCAGCAGAGTGATCCATGTGGCCTTCAGAGTGCCCGTCTGACTCCGTGTCAGTTCCTTCTTCAGTGGCCGACTCATTTTCAGTTTCCGAGTTCTCCCCATTATCGTCAGGCTGAGTCTCCTCGCCGTTGCATGCAGCCAATAAAATAGATGCGAAAATGATAAAGGAACCCAATGTTATTTTGTTTTTTACCATGTAAACAACCTCCATTTTTTGTGTCACTCAAGACTATAACAGTGACATGTGCAGTTTCAATCCAGATTTCATTAAATTTATATGTATTTAATAAACAGCAGAGCTTTGCATTTTCAGCACATTGAATTTAGGACAATTTGAAATAGATATGATATATCACATCTGCACAAAAAATCCATATAATAATTATAAAATATATGAGAATACTACCGCGTTAATTTTGTAATAAGTGCATGGGGGTATAATAATGATGTCAAAAATACTATTTATCAATATAATAATACTATCAGCGATATTTCTGGCAGGATGTACCAGTAATGAAGAGGGAGACTTTGAAGTCGCTTTTGATAACAAAATAGAGCATATTCATGGAATAGGATATGCAGGTGAAACTAATGGATTATACTTTGCGACCCATGGTGGCCTGAAAATATATTGCGATAGTGAAGGGTATGAAACGACTAGAAATTATAATGACTATATGGGATTCAATGCTGTGGATGAAGGATTCTACACTTCTGGTCATCCAGGCGGAGATTCCGATATACCCAATCCATTCGGTATACAGCGCAGTTTTGATGGGGGACGAACCCTCGAGCATATCAAGTTTGAAGGGGAAACTGATTACCATGCCATGGCAGTTGGGTATGACAGCCACGATATTTTTCTCATGAATCCTGAAAGAAACTCTGAACTGGAGAAAGGGTTTTATAGAAGTGTAGATGAAGGAGAAACTTGGGAGGAAGTAGATGCTGAAGGGTTAGAAGGAGGCGTGTTATCATTTGCCATGCATCCAGCGGATTCAAATTTTGTTGCAGCTGCCACTTCCGAAGGAATTTATTTATCAAAAAATGGTGGAAATGACTTTAAAGTATTAACTGATGCCGGCCATTCAGGCACAGCTGTATATTTCTTTGAGGATGATTTATATTATGCGACGTATGGGGAGAGTGTGAAGCTGGTCAAAAGAAGTGTCAGAAATGATGATAAGGTTGCAATTAATATACCTAAAATGAATGATGATGGGATTTTATACATTGCTAGAAATCCTCGGAATACTGAAGAATTAGGGATATATACTATAAATGGAGATGCGTACTTGTCTAAAGATGGCTCGGTAGAGCAATGGGGTAAGATTTTAAATGATGGAAATGCCAAATGAGTGAAATTTTTTAAAATACTATAGATTCCATGATTTAAAGTTTTGTAAACAAATCATTTAAAGATACTTGTTTTCATAATTCATAGTTCGTCAATATATCAGAAAAAGAGGGTTTTTATGTTAAACAAATTATCTTTGAAAATAGGGCTGCTGTTCTTCCTGGTTATTTTGACCGTGGAGATAATCCTGTTTTATATCTTGTATACTAATCTGGTCGACAATCGTGTTGAAGAAGTGATGAGTGATTTACTGGCACGCGGAAATACCCACAGCGACGTACTGGAAGAAAACTATACCTCTTCCACCATAGAGCATGTTGCCATTATGGAATCAGAATCTGAATTTATCGTCGTGATAACAGATGACGTCGGTGAGGTCATAACCAGTTCGAATCCGGTGGAATCAGAGCTGGCAGCAGTGGTTGAACATACTGACCATGATGGGGTCCCTGAGGGCGGAACGATTCTTGAATCAGACTGGTCCAATGAACCTTATGTATCTACAGACAGCCCGATCACCATAAATGAAAACCATATAGGGCATGTGTTCATGTTTGCTGATAGCGATAATATTAAAAGAATCATCGACCAACTCAGCCAGCAATTTTTATTTGTTGGTCTGCTCACTGTTTTCTTAACAATCATTACAGTGTTCATACTTTCCAGAGTCATCACGCAGCCGTTGCTTAAAATGAAAAAAGCGACGGAACAATTAAGCAGCGGGCATCATGAAGTGGGGCTATACACCCATCGGAAGGATGAGCTCGGTGAATTGGCAACTTCAATTTCAAGACTATCAAAAGATCTGGAACGTTTAAAAAATGAAAGAAACGAATTTTTAGGCAGTATTTCACACGAACTCCGTACACCTTTAACTTATATGAAGGGGTATGCGGATATACTCAGTCGGGAAGACTTATCCATAGAGAATAGAAATCAATACATTAAAATTATTCAGGAAGAAACAAGACATTTAGTCGATCTCATTCAAAATCTATTTGAATTGGCTAAAATAGATCATAATAAATTTACCATCAAAAAAGAAAAAATGGAATTCGGAGAGTTGATTCGAACTGTCGTGACACGAATCCAACCCGCCATTGAGAATAAAAATATACAATTTACTGTTGATTATCCAGATGATCTGGTGGCTTATGTCGATTCCGATAGAATCAGGCAGGTGCTGCTTAATATACTGGATAACGCGATAAAATATACGTCTGCAGGAAACAGCATCACAATGGAAGTGAGCCAAAGTAAAAATGAAATTTTGACAATCATATCGGATACAGGCGAAGGCATCGCTGAAGAAGATGTGCTGCACATATTTGAAAGGCTGTATCGTGCAGATAAATCAAGGTCACGAGCGAACGGAGGCTCCGGACTCGGACTGACCATCGCCAAAGAAATCGTGGAACTGCATGGCGGTCATATCAGAGTGGAGAGCAAACCAGGGAAGGGTACGGTTTTCATCATATCTTTACAAAAAGGAGCTGCAAATGAAGAAAGTTTTATTGATTGATGATGAAGAAAGAATGTTGGAATTGTTGTCTTTGTACTTGGAACCTTACCAGTATGATTGCAAAAAAGCACTCGGTGCGAAAGAAGGGCTCACATATATCAAAGAAGAAAGATTTGACATTGTATTACTCGATATCATGATGCCGGAAGTGGACGGTTGGCAGGCCTGCAGAGAAATCCGGAAATATTCAGATGTGCCGATCATCATGGTGACTGCGCGCGAACAGAAAGAGGATACCGTCAAAGGACTCAGGCTTGGCGCAGATGACTATGTCACAAAACCTTTTGATGAAGCTGAACTGATTGCACGGATTGAGGCTTTATTAAGGCGGACCCAGACCGGCAGTCAGATTGAGATAGGTGGATTGTCATGGAATGAAGATCGATTTGAATTGGCTTATAAGGGTCGATATATCAAGTTGACACCAAAGGAATTTGCACTCGTTGGATTGTTTATAAAAAATCCGGATAGAGTGTTCACCAGAAATCAATTGATTGATTTAATATGGGGTATGGATTCTGAAACTGAAGGTCGGACAGTAGATTCACATGTAAGAAATATGCGTGAGAAAATAAGGGAAAGCGGTTTTCCCATTGATGAATGCTTTCATACTGTATGGGGTGTCGGCTATAAATGGATAAGAAAATAAAAGAAGTGGCGTACTGAGGTGTTTTCAGTATGCCACCTTCTATTTGGAAAAATTGATTATGCGACTTCTTTACAAGCCTCTGCACACTTGAAGCATGCCTCTGCACATTTTTGACAATGATCATGGTCATGTTTCTGACATTCCTTGCCGCATGCTTCGCATATTTTAGCGCAAACTGCTGCAAGATCAGAAGAAAATGGTGAATTCCTCGTCAGCGATTGTTCCAGAAAAGCACACATATCTGCACATTCGCGGTCCAGACGGATGCACTCTGCCATCATTTTTACATCTTCTTCCTTCAAGCACGCATCGTAGCAATGGTTGCAGGCAGCCATACATTCATGTAACGTCTGAATCAGTTGTTGATGTTGTTCGTGAGCCATTTGAAAACCCCTCCTATGAATTTTAAAAATTCTTACATGAATCGGATTCTCGTTTATTTTACATATAAACTGATTTTGATGAACTCCATAGAAACTGCACAAAACTTTAATACTATAATCATATCCTGTAGAGCCTAATCCCTAATTCTCCAGTTTTGATTCATTAAAAAGCAATAAGACCTTGACAATTATCGATTACAATTGTAAACTTTAATTAAGAACAATACAAATGTAAATGATTGGAGGGGTGAAGTATGCCACAGCAAGATTTGAAGATTACAGATTCCGAATGGGAGGTGATGCGTGCTGTCTGGGCGCAGGATAAAATGGGCAGCAGAGAAATCATAGACGTACTGCAGCAGAAGAAAGATTGGGGCACAGCCACGATAAAAACTTTTCTCGGAAGATTAGTTAAAAAAGGTATGCTTGAGACTGAAAAAGACGGCAAGAAGTTTCTATATTCAGCCAGTATTAAAGAGGATGAATTCATTAGTTTCACTCTGGATGAGACTTTCGATAATATTTGTGATAAGGATGCCGGAAATACGATAGCAGGCTTGATTGAAAAGTCGATTTTAAGTTTTGATGATATAGAGCAACTTGAAAGAACGATAGAGATGAAGAAAAAAAATGCAGTGCAGGAAGTAGCTTGCAGTTGTACACCCGGGCAGTGCAAATGTCAAACGCATCATCATTGAGAAAGCGATTGTATATAAATGGTTGCGTAATCTTTTAAGTTTTTAAATACCCCGAGCGGGTATTGGAGTGAAGGAGATAATTTCACTATGCTTTTCCTTAATAATAAAGAAAAGAGGGATAAAATGTCAGAACATGATCACAAACATCATGGTCATCACCATGACGATCATAATAATCATGACGACCATGACGACCACGGAGACCACCACGGCCACGGAGACCATGACGGTCACGATGGCCATCATCATCACGGAGATTTCAAGAAAAAGTTTTTTATTTCATTGATTTTTGGGATACCGATCATTTTTCTCGCCCCGATGATGGGCCTCGAACTTCCATTCCAGTTTACATTCCCAGGCTCTGAATGGGTTGTGCTGGTGCTTGCCACAATTCTTTACTTCTACGGTGGTCAGCCTTTCCTGAGCGGGGCCAAGGAAGAGTTGAAAGCTCGTAAACCGGGCATGATGACGCTGATTTCAATGGGGATCTCCGTTGCATACTTCTACAGCCTGTATGCATTCATCATGAATAATTTCGTTGCTCCGGATGCACATACGATGGACTTCTTCTGGGAACTCGCGACATTGATCATCATCATGCTCCTCGGTCACTGGATTGAGATGAATGCTGTCGGTAATGCAGGGGACGCACTCAAAAAAATGGCCGAGCTGCTCCCAAGCACTGCTGTCCTCGTTGATCAGGACGGCAACACGAGAGAAGTTGAACTCTCAAATGTGAACGAAGGTGACGTCGTCCAAGTGGGGGCAGGTGACAACATCCCTACAGACGGCATCATCGTATCCGGCCACACTTCAGTGGATGAGTCGCTGGTTACAGGTGAATCCAGGAATGTTGAAAAAACAGTCGATAATTCTGTCATCGGCGGGTCTGTGAACGGATCCGGTACGGTTACGGTAAAAGTGACAGGTACCGGGGAGAGCGGTTATCTGTCGCAGGTGATGGGGCTTGTGAGCGAGGCTCAAAGTGATAAGTCACGCGCAGAACTGCTGGCCAACAGGATTGCCGGGTATCTATTCTACTTCGCACTCAGTGCGGGGCTGATTTCGTTTATCGTATGGATGTTGATTTCAAACAACGTGGACTTTGCGCTTGAAAGACTGGTGACGGTGCTGGTCATTGCATGTCCTCATGCGCTCGGGCTCGCCATCCCACTGGTGACGGCACGGTCGACATCCATTGGCGCAAGAAACGGTCTGATTGTGAAGAACCGTGAATCCCTTGAAACTGCGAGACACTTGGACGTCGTAATGATGGATAAGACAGGTACGCTTACAGAAGGCAACTTTGCAGTGAACCATTTTGAAAGCTTTAATGATGCATATTCGGATGTAGAAGTACTCGGATTCATGGCAGCGATGGAGAAAAGCTCGAGTCATCCGCTGGCATTAGGTATTCTTGACAAAGCAGCAGAAGAAGATGTCGATATCCCGCAGGCGGAAGGTGTCAACAACATACCCGGCATCGGGCTGGAAGCCACAATTGCGGGTAGAGACATGAAAATAACAAGTGTTTCTTATTTTGAAGATAATGATATGGATTATGATAAGGAACAGTTTGAATCCCTTGCAGGGCAGGGGAACTCGGTCAGCTTCCTGGTCATAGACGGTGAAAACAGCGGTATTGTTGCACAGGGCGACCAGATCAAATCAAGCTCCAAAGGAATGATCAGAGAGCTGATTGACCGCGGCATTGAACCGGTCATGCTGACAGGGGACAATAAGCAGGTGGCGGAAGCCGTCGCAGCTGAACTGGGGATCACTGATGTACATGCCCAGATGATGCCTGAAGACAAAGAGGCAATGATCAAGTCGTACCAGGAGCAGGGTAAGAAAGTGATGATGGTCGGGGACGGCATCAATGATGCACCGAGCCTCGTACGGGCGGATATCGGTGTGGCAATCGGTGCCGGTACTGACGTCGCAGTCGAATCCGGAGACGTCATACTGGTCAAGAGTGAACCGTCGGATATCATGAATTTCTTGTCACTGGCAGAGAAGACGATGAGTAAGACAGTACAGAACTTGTGGCTCGGGGCAGGGTATAATATAATCGCAGTTCCGCTTGCAGCAGGTGTACTTGCTTCAGTCGGGCTTATCCTGTCTCCTGCTGTCGGTGCAATACTGATGTCGATCAGTACGGTCGTTGTTGCGCTGAATGCAATGACGCTGAGATTGAACTAGTAAAAAGCAAACCTTAAACGACTGTGAACTGTAACCTATAATGTAACAGCTCAAAAAACTTAGGCAGTGCATAGATGACCTCGATATTGAATCGGGGTCATTTTTAAATAACTATCGTTTTATTGGAATTATAATTTGTATAGTTATAAAGATGATAAGCGTTCATAAAAGTACACTTTCACGGATGCTTTCAAAACAACTAAAAACAACGTTCGTAAATGTGTGAAAATACTTTACGAACGTTATTTAATTTATGTGTACTTTTAAGAACGAATAAATTATTTATCACAATAAAGTTCACTTACGATATCGTAATTTCTTTCAGCTTTATTTCAGAAAATTCTTTCTATGTCGCGAAAAACTTATACAAGTTTATTATTATTCAAACATCTGCTTTAATAAAGAAAAACAAGATGATATACTATATTCAAACAAATATTTGATTGACGAGGTGTATGTATGAATAAGAAAGAAACATGTGAAGTTTTTTGTTATGACGAAGAAAAGGTTAACCGGATGCAAGAGAATTTACAAACTGTCGATATTGCCGGTATATCACAGATGCTTAAGGCTATTGCCGATGTGAATAGGGCAAAAATCACCTATTCCTTATGCAAGGAAGAGGAATTATGCGTCTGTGACATCGCAAATATACTCGGTGTGACTGTAGCAAATGCATCTCATCATTTACGCACGCTCTACAAAGAAGGCATCGTTACATTCAGGAAAGAAGGGAAACTCGCGTTCTATTCTCTGGAAGATCAGCATATTAAAGAAATCATGACGATTGCATTAATACATAGGAAAGAAGTGATAACCAATGTCTGAAGGGATTGCAGAACTGACTGAAGAAGAAAA
>NZ_JCANUC010000010.1:0-105445 GCF_059568765.1 Lacicoccus kunmingensis DSM 17847
AACCGGCAATATGGAGCGATTTAATCACTTGATTCACACATCATCGGAACACCCACTGTCCTCGGGGATGCGCAGGGTGTTGCGTACGTTTAAAAAGTACAGTCCGTATATCCAGAACACACTGGCCTATCCAACACTCACAAATGGCCCGCTGGAAGGCATCAATAACAGTATCAAAACATTAAAACGCGTGGCTTTTGGCTATCGTAACTTTGCGCATTTCAGAGATCGTATATTATTAATGACCCGGTTATACCGACCACAAATAAAAAAAGAGTCTAGCTCGCATAAAGCGAGCTAGACTCAAGGATCTCAATGCCCATCAACCTGATTTGACGTAGAGCCTAGTTTTAACAGGCCGTCGCGGAGTTTACGAGTACTTATTAAACTTCACTAACAGGTCGTCGTCCGGCCCGCGAGAGCGCATTAACCACTTACTTATACAAAGGTACTTCGAAATGGTCGAGTACAAATTTAGGTACGAAGTATCTGCCTGTCTTCTTCGGGTCTACGACCTGGTTGACCTGGGTGTGGCCGGTGAGGCTCATCAGCTTGGCCATTTCATTCAATGATTTTTTAGTATATGGCTGAAGGAACTTGATCATTTCTTTAACGCTCTGATCGACAGCAATATTCAAGTCTTCATCGGAAACGTTCATGAATGCACCTTCATCATTGACGAGAAGCGGGTGAGCGATATCGATATCTTCCACAACTTCCAATTTAACTGTCACTTCTGCTTCAACTTCCAAGCCGGATACACCGATTTCGCCGTCCCCCATAGCACCGTGAACGTCACCGAGTCCGAATAATCCACCTTCATGGAAAGCAGGGAGATAAAGCGTACTTCCTTCAGTAATCTTGATGGAATCCATGTTTCCGCCGTGGGCATCGGGCGTGCCATTATTTACAGGGTCCCCTTCCGGCGCAACGCCGATGACGCCGATCATTTTATTGACAGGAATTTTAAAGCCATCAAAATCGACGGTATTATTCTTTTTATCAATCGGCAAAATTCTTCTTGTAAACTCTGTCACCTCATCGCCCATTACACCAGACTGGGGCCCTGTGACCACAATGCCCTGGTCGCCGATATCAATTTTCCCGATTGTCACCTTAAGGGCATTTCCGGGCTTCAGACCGTTTACATATACCGGACCTGTTGCCGGGTTGATCTCATCCCAGTTCAGCCCGCTCGAAGTATCTTCTTCAACGGTAATCTGGCCGGTAAAACAATCATGGGCTTCCAGTGTAACCGTATCTCCGGAATCCACGTAAATTGCAGGTGAGTTATTCTTGTCCATTGCATAAAATTTGTTGTCTCTGCTTAAATTATGATGCATGATACCCCTCCAATATGTATTTGAAAATTTAACATGATACCTCTAGAATACCTTTAAATTAAGAAGATTTGAAGTTTTTAGAATTAAACATGCGCTTATCATGGACTAATGACTTTAAACTAATATAAAATATATAAGTAGCTGATACATAACGGGGGAGCAAAATGAAGCCACAAATTTTATTGCTGGGTACGGATCATTTGAGTCACCGATTTGCAGATTCAGACCCGGATGAAGAGTATTTAACAGGCCTTTATAAATTAAGGCAAACTTTAATCGACTATCAACCGACAAGAGTCTGTATCGAAATGGAAGCAGATGACCAGAAGGAAATTAATGCTTCCTATGCAAGGTATAAAGATAAATCACATAGATTTTTTAAAAATGAATCATATGATTTAGGATTTTATATTGCGATGAAAAGTGGACTGAGTGAAGTGGTTGCGATGGACAGAATGTCGGATGACGGTAAAAACACGAGTGTCTTAGATGTGATTGAGTGGGCAAAGTCAAAGAATGATAATCATCCGTTTTTAAAAAAGCTGCAGGATTTTCAAAATGCATATGAAGAATACTTTAATATAAATGACCCTTATGAATTATTTTTAGAGTTAAATAAAGAGAGTCTGTACTCAAAGGATGAGTCATTATATAGTTCAATGGTATCATTAGGAGATGATATGGAAACTTCAATTCCATGGCTCAGCTGGTGGTATAAAAGAAATATGATCATGGCCCATCATATTTCAAAAGATTTAATAGAGAAGGACAAAGTTATTGTGATTGTCGGCCAATCTCATCTGTACATATTAAAACAGATGCTGGGAGGGTCAGATGATTACGATGTACTGACTTTTTATGACTACGTTCAAAAAGAAACATGACAATAACAGTATTCAACATGTATGCTGTGGTCAGGTAAATTTCAATAACACCGTATACCGGAGGAGCGGAGAAATTTATAACAATGTCAAGTTTAGTCATTTATTTGCTCGTATTCATATTGAGTGCAATACCAATTTTCGAAGCCATATACGTCATCCCCATCGCTATACTCGGCGGAACGAATTTCCTGCTGACTTTAATCATAGGGCTCGTGGGGAATGCTCTGACAATATTACTGGTCGTAGTGTTCAGTGAAAAAATCGGTCAATGGTTTATGAAAGATAAGGAATCGAAAAGAGGCAAGCGTGCGGAAGGTATTTGGAAAAAGTTCGGATTTTACGGTTTCATACTGGCTGGACCGACACTGATCGGTACACATCTCAGCGCCATCGCCGCATTATCTTTCGGCGCATCCAAAACGAAAACGATGACATATATCACTTTGAGCATGATCGTCTGGGCTGTTGCGCTGTCCATACTCGCGAATTACGGTATTGATTTCCTTAATCTTGAAGATATGCAGTTTCTGCAGAAATATTTAAATTAAAAAGGCCGTCGTGCCTTTTTTATTTAATCCGGGAATTATATAAAAATTATGATTCCAATGGAAGGTGACAACATGATAAAAATTATGCCGGAGGATGCAATACTCAATATGTGGATTAATGAATTCACATTCGATTTTGATGTATTTTATTTAACGGAAGACAGCACGCCAATCTTTCAGAACCATTTGGAAGACGCGGCCATACATACAAAAAAAGAATTTTTCAGACACACGCTCGGAAACGATATAAAGTATATCAATCACTATGAATTCTGGCTGATGCAACCGGAAGCGACCCATATCCTCACTGCACAGAGAGGGTGGTTCGAAAGTCTGTCAGCAGAACTGAAGTTCAAACTGCTGGCGATGCAGTCCGACTTGGGCCGGGGGTTTATTTACCCGAAGGAATTATTGCCGCATCCAAAATTCGATGACTACTCTTTGGAAAATAAAACCATCCTCACATCGAGTCTGGTGGATCAGATGTCACACCACGAAAAAGGAGAAATTCTCCGGTACGGCGTGGAAGCGGAGGCAGACAATATCGTTATCGGGGTAAGAAAGAATACACCGGATCATATAACAACTGTTGCCAATTCATTTTCCACCGTGAACGGCAGCAACTGTTTCGGTGCGACTTTGTTTGCGATTACTGGAGATGAGAAATATTTACCGGAATGGGTCCATCAGGAGTCGTTCAGTGAAGGTCTCAGAAAAAATGGATATAAACTGACTTCGGATGGAAATAGAAAAGGGGATGTCATCCTCTGGGCAGACGATAAAGGGACAGTCAGACATGCATGTTATTATTTGGGTGATGGTTTATATTTCAATAAAAGCGGACAGAAAATTTATAACCCCTGGAAGATTGCCGGCTGGCGGGAATTGAATGATGACTGGGATCATTATAAACATTTAATATACAGAAAGTAGGGGAAGTGTTCAGCAATGTTTAATTTTGCAGTTTACTTAGCGATATTGACAGCTGCCGCTATACCATTTTTTGAAGCGACGTTTGCGGTGCCTCTTGGCATTTTAGGCGGGGCAAACCTACTTCTGTCACTAATTGCCGGGGTTTTTGGGAATTTCCTGACAATCGTCGTTGTCGTCATCTTCAGCGAAAAGGTCAGGAACTGGTTTATAAGAAATAAAGAATCCAAAAGAAACAGACGTGCTGAAGGCATTTGGAAAAAGTTCGGGTTTTACGGATTTATATTACTGGGTCCGATATTGCTCAGCTCACACGTCACCGCAATTGCTGCAGTGTCATTCGGTGCGACGAAAATGAAGACTGTAGTGTATGTCACTATAAGTATAATTATATGGACAGCAACGCTTGCGGTATTGGCATATTTCGGCATGGACATGCTGGGTCTGGAAAATGTGCAGTTTCTGGATAAATATTTGAATTAAAAAAGGGCCGTCACGGCCCTTTTTCAATTTATTCCGGGAAGGATACATTTTCCAGTCTGATGATACCGACCGGGTCGATTTCAACACCTTCGACAAGCGAAGTGTTTACACCCGGGCCAAGCTCACCGTAGTAGAGCGGGGTGATCGGCAGGTCGTCCACCAGCATCTGCTGTGCTTCGGCATAATGTTCCGCGCGGGTGTCTTCATCACTTTCCTGTCTGCCGGCTTCAAGCACTTCGTCGAGTTCCGGGTTGGAATAGTTCCAGCGGTTACCGGAACCATCCTGACTTTCTGTATGGAACATCGGATAGAGGCCGTAGTCGGGGTCCCCGGTCACGGTAATCCACTGCAGCATGAACATATCATGGTCGCCCTGTTCCGCCATTTCCAGGAATGTACCGAATTCATACTGTTCGATTTCCAGGTTGATGTCGATTTCACCCAGTCTGTCCTGCATGAAGAGCGCGATATCTCTGTTCACTTCGTCATCTGAAATCCAGATTGTCGCATCAAAACCGTCTGGATGATTGGACTGTTCGAGATACTCGCGCGCCTGATCCAGGTCGTATGCCATCTCATCCTGAGACTCATCGTGTCCGATGACGGATGGTGAAATATGTGTCGAGGCGAGTACGCCGCGGCCATCCTGTATCTCATTGATGATGCTTTCACGGTCGATGGCGTGTGATATCGCCTGTCGTACATTTTCATCGTCGAAAGGCTCTTTTTCATAGTTGAATGCAACGTATGTCATGGACAGGCCCTGCTGATCGATGATATCCGTATCGTCGTGATCCCTGACACGCTGCATGTTTTCAGCATCGACACTGTCGTTGACAGCAATGCCGCCGGTTTCCAGTTCGGCTAGCCTTGCCTGATTTTCTGGAATGACTCTGTAAGTCACCGTTTCAAAATTGCGTTCTTCTCCGTGGAATTCATCGAACTTTTCAAGGACGACATTTTCCCCGGGATTTCTCTCCTGAAGCTGCAGATGGTTTGTACCATCCGGATTTTCAGCGATCACTTGTCCAAGATTTTCTGAAATTTCTTCCGAAAGATCTTCGAATTCATCTCCGCCTTCTTCTCTCATTTCATAATAGTCTTCCACTGATACATCCGATTCCGCACCGTCGAGTGCGTTCTGATAATCTTCATCAATGACTTCCTTGCTCATGATTCCCGCTGTGTTATGTGCCAAATGGCTGAGCAATGGTGCAAATGGATATTCAGTATGGAAATGGACTTCATGGTCATCCACAACTTCAATATCTTCGACCATTTCGAACATGAATGCCACCGATGACCCGACCGCAGGGTCGAGCAGCCGGTCGATGGTCGCTTTCACATCTTCCGCCGTAAATTCAGAGCCGTTATGGAAAGTGACATCTTCTTTTAAAGTGAAACTCCAGGTGTTGTCATCCACCTGTTCCCAATCCGTCGCAAGTCCTTCACCAATTTCCATATCGAGGTCCTGGGCGACAAGCGTATCGTAAATCTGTGTTCTCAGCTGAGCCGATGGTATGTCGTTTGAAGTATGCGGATCCATCGTGACCGGTTCGTTCGTCATGCCGATCGTCAAGTCTCCCCCTTGTCCGCCGTCCTCTGAAGCATTATCCCCTTCTGCCTGCTCATCCACATTGCCGTCATCGGTACAGGCTGCGATTACTAGCACCATGATGAGTATCAACGGGACAAGCCAAAACTTTTTGTCCATCCTTCTTCCCCCTTGTTTTAGTGTAATTTTATTGTACCGGAAATCGAAATAAATTACAAAATTTATTACGAATATTCAGTAAATTTAATGGGGGTAAAAAAAGAGGGCGGCCGGAGCCGTCCCTGTACTAGTTTTTATAAACGGTAAAATCCGTTTCGTTGAAAGAAACGATTTGATTGATGTAATGGTCGAATATGCCGGTCTCGATGACTCCGGGTATATTGATCAGTTTATTATGAAGTGATGAAATGTCCGGAATGGATGTGAACCGGCAGTCCGCAATGTAATTACCGTTATCGGTAATAAAGAGCGCCTCTCCGTCCAACCGGTCTGTTATCCCGGCTTCAGCAACCTCTTCAATCTGGGTCTTTGTCAGTTCAAATAAAAACGGATTGATCTCCACCGGGATTTTGAGACCTTCAAATGACTCGGTCAGTTTATTCTCTTTTGCGACGATGATGATGTCCTTTGAAAAGTAGCCGATCTGCTTTTCCCGGAGCAGGGCGCCGCCGAATCCTTTAATCGCTGCGTGCGATGGTGTGAAGTAATCTGCACCGTCAATCGTCAAATCAATCTTTTCTATATCGAGCGCAGTGCCGAGCCGGTATTCGTGCAGAAGATTCTCCGTCCGTTTGGAAGTGGGGACGAAAGTCACATCCAAATCATTTTGCCGGATGTATTGTGCAGCAGCGGGGATATACGCTTCAATCGTCGAACCGGATACCATACCGATGATCGACCGGTCAGTGATGTGCAGATTTAAATAATCATGAACCAATTTCATAAAATGACCTCTTTCTGCCAGTGGCGATGATTTTATTTCTGTGCAGCTTCAACAAGTGCATGAAAAATTTTCTTTGAAGGTCCGTCACTGAAGTAGGTGCCTTCCGGATGCCACTGAAGACCCATGACAAAGTCATGTGCCGTGCTTTCAACAGCCTCGACGACACCGTCGGGGGAGGTGGCGGAGATGATGAAATGATCCGGCACATCTTTGTTTGCCTGGTGATGGAAAGTATTCGTCTGGATTTTCGTTTCACCGACAATTCTATGTAATAAAGACCCGTCTTCAATGTTCACTGTATGCGCGAGGTAATCCCTCGACGCTTTCTGAGTATGCTGATTCACTCTGCCGTCAATCTGGTCATAAATATCCTGATACATAGTGCCGCCCTGCTGAATATTCAAAATCTGTGCACCGCGGCAAATTCCGAGTACGGGTATGCCTTTTGCCAGTGCATGTTCAATCAGGCCGCTTTCATATTCGTCTCTTCCGGGTTCTATTTCACCGAGCTGCTGATGGGGTTCTTCATTGAAGAGGGCAGGTTCGATATCATTCCCGCCGGTCAAAAGCAGTGCATCAATCTTTTCAATCTGGGCTTTTATTTTCTCCGTGTCCAATGTTTTGGCAAGCACCATCGGTACGCCGTCCGAATCGTTGATAGCATCGATATATGACGTAGGTAAAGTCAGTCCTTTGTCTGAGATAAACGTAGTGATTCCTATGATAGGTTGTGCCATACTGATTCCCCTTTATATATATTTACACTAAAGGGTAGCACAGACCCGGCAGGGCGACAAAACAAAAAGCAAGACTGATTACTCAGCCTTGCTTTTTTGAGCAGCATCGATGAATGCTTCCATAATTTTTCGTGAAGACTCGTCAAACTCAAATGCATCTTCCGGGTGGAACTGCAGTCCCATGACAAAGTCATGTTCCTTACTTTCAATGGCTTCGATGACCCCGTCCGGTGCGACGGCGGATACATCGAACGATGCGCCGATGTCGTGGTTGGCCTGATGATGGAAACTGTTGACAGACATTTCGGTTGTGCCGACAATGGCATGAAGCTTCGTGCCTTCCATGACTTCAATTTTATGATTCAGGAAATCACGATCTGAGGCCTGCTTGTGCTGAATGAGTGACTCTCCGTATTCAGATTCCAGATCCTGGTACATCGTACCGCCGGCAATACTGTTTAACAGCTGGCTGCCGCGACAGATGCCGAGTATTGGAATATCTTTTTCCATGGCCAGCCGGATCAGTTCCAGTTCGTACTTGTCACGGCCGGCCTCAACCTTTTCCAGCTTCGGATGCGGGTTTTCACCATAAGTGTCCGGGTCGATATCACTGCCGCCGGTCAGAAAAAGTGCATCGATATGTTCAAGTTGTCCTTTGATGACATCTTCATTTTCAACTTTTGGAAGCAGCAGCGGAATGCCGCCCAGCTTGGAAATGGAGTAGATGAAAGTCGAACGGAGCTCCAGATGATTTCCGCCGACAACTTCCGTAGTCAGTCCGATAATAGGTAATGTCATAATTAATCCCTCATTTTTAAAGTGGTCATTATAACAATAAATACCCATTACCGGATGATTTAATCTATCTGTCAGTTTTCCACGATACCGTCGTAAGAGGGGATGCTGCCCCGTTCAAAACTGCCGAGGACGTTTACATAGGCCCCTTTGGATGTAATCTTATCGAGTGCATTCGCAAGACCGGATTCCTGAATGCCGCTTTCGACATCGATGAAGAATCCGTAGGAAAACGGCTTGTTCTGAATCGGTCTCGACATCAGATACACCAGGTTCACATCATTTTCTTTGAATATGCTCAACAGTTCGTTCAGGGACCCCGTACTGTGGTCCGTTTCAATGTACAGCGATGTTTTATTTTTAAAGTCGGATGAAGTGCCGTTCCGGTTCTTGAAAAATAAAAACCGTGTCGTATTGAGCGGGTTGTCACTGATGTTTTCCCTGATGACAGACATGTCATACAGCTTTGCCGCATGGCTGCCTGCGATGCTTGCGATCGTTTCATCCGGTGATTCTTTGACCATCTGTACGGCCCCTGCAGTATCCTGGAACTCGAGCACTTCAATATTTGGATACTGGCTCAAGTACGTATAGCACTGTTCGAGTGCCTCCGGATGCGAATAGACCTTCGTAATTTCCGATAATTCAATTGGATTTTTAGTGATTAAAGCGTGATCGATTTTTACGTAGATTTCACTGATTGCCTCAACTTCCAAATATTTCATCAAGTCGATCGTTCGTGTGATGGGTCCGCTTGTGGAATTTTCTACAGGCAGGGCGATGTAATCCACCTCGTTATTTTGCAGCGCTTCGACCAACAGTTTAAATGTAAGATACCCTCTGGTCTCATAATTTTCCCCATCTGCGAAGTTTTTGCAGGCAACTGTGGAATAGCTGCCTTCAACACCTTGATAGCCGATAATCATATAATTCTCTCCTTTAATCACAAAATCTGACGGTTTTATTTTATGAAAACCTGTATTGAGCTTCGTGTAACGCTCTGTATTCACCGTTATCTATATTTAACAGTTCATCATGTGTACCACTTTCTACAATACCATCATTTGTCACAACCATAATACGATTTGCATTTTTAATCGTTGCGAGCCTGTGTGCAATGACCAATGTTGTACGACCTTCCGACAGAAGGTTGAGCGCTTTTTGGATTTCGAGTTCAGTTGCGGTATCGAGTGCACTTGTCGCCTCATCCAAAATGAGAATCGGCGGATTTTTAAGGAACATACGTGCAATGGAAATACGCTGTTTCTGACCGCCTGACAACTTGACGCCGCGTTCACCGACGACTGTATCGAGACCTCTCGGATAACCGTCCACGAGTGATTTCAGCTGCGCTTTTTCTATCGCATCGTAAACTTCTTCGTCTGTCGCGTCCGGCTTGCCGTATGCAACATTATCTCTCAATGTGCCTGAGAATAAAAACACGTCCTGTTGGACGGTACCGATATTTTCCCTCAGGGTCGGCAATGTGTAATCACGGATATCCGTGCCGTCAATTTTGATCTGACCGGCGGAGACATCATAAAATCTCGGGAGCAGTGCAGCGAGTGTCGTCTTTCCGGCACCGCTCGGACCGACGAATGCAATCGTCTCGCCCGGATGAATCGTAAGGGAAATGTTATTCAGCACTTTCTTTTCTTCATAGCCGAATGTCACATCGTCATATTCGATATGACCTCTGACGTCGGTTAACGGCACTGCATTTTCCTTTTCCTGGACATCAGGCACTTCCCGTAATATTTCAGTGAAATGCTTGAAGCCGGCGATACCGTTCGGATAAAGTTCAATCACAGCATTGATTTTCTCAAGCGGTTTGAACAAAATATTTGATATCAGTATGAAAGCTGCAAACTCACCGAATGTGAGCTCTCCCTGCATCGTGTAATAGGCGCCGGCAATGAGTATGAAGACCGTCACAAGACGCATCAGCATGTATGTGGATGAAGTGTTCAGCGCCATAATTTTATAAGCTTTCAGCTTCGTTGCCCGGAACGCATCATTCAGCTTTCTGAAGTTGTCCATTTCACGGTCTTCATTCGCATATGCCTGAACCAGGCGGATACCGCCGATCTTGTCTTCGATCATATGGTTGAAGTCTGAAACGCGTGAGAATAATTCCCTGAAAGCCACCGTCATTTTTTTATTGAAGTAAATCGCGATGATCAAAATGAACGGTACGATAATGAATGAAATTACAGCAAGCTCAGCATGTATGGATAACATGATACCAAAAGCGCCGAGCAGAGTCATTACAGCGATGAATAAATCTTCCGGACCGTGATGGGCCATCTCTCCGACATTCATCAGGTCATTTGTCAGACGCGTCAGCAGTTTCCCGGTTTTCGTATTATCGAAAAAGCTGTGGGACAGGCGCTGGATATGGCCGTAAAGATCATTACGTATATCCCGCTCGATATTCGTCCCGAGCATGTGGCCCCAATATGTAACGATAAACTGCATGAAAGTATTGAAAGCATAGATCAGCAGCAGTCCTGCGGATGCAAAAATAATCCACTGCCAATTTCCGGAAGGCAGCAGCTCATCTATGAACAGATTGACGATTAGTGGAAAGGCGAGTTCCAGAAGACCGACCAGAACTGCACAGAAAAAATCGACAAAAAATAACATCTTATATGGAACATAATAAGAAAAGAATTTCCGCACTGAAATAACCTCTTTTACATTATAATTGTGGATATTATTATAGCATGGACAGGGAATTTTTAAGATATCCCGGAGAAAAATCATGAGATTATAAAGTCCTGAACACTTTTGTGAAAATTTGCTTATAAAATGATCAGATAATATATGCTATTATTGAATTCAAAATAACACTATCGGATGTGATTTAAGTGAGTATTGCAAGGAAAAAAATATATGAAGAAATATCCGATATCATTCTGTCGGACATAAAGTCGGGAAAACTACAGCCTGGAGATAAACTTCCGGCAATTACAAAAATGGCAGATTCCTACGGGGTCTCACAGGCGTCTATCCGAGAAGCGCTGAACAGGCTTAAAGTGTTGGATGTCATCCATGTAAAACATGGTCATGGCTCATTCGTCAACCGGCAGATGCCGCTCGGTTTTGAGCAGAATTTTGAAATCATAACAAAATCGGATATCGCTAATCTGCTCGATCTGAGAAAAATCATTGAAGTCGGCTGTGCGAGGAATGCATGTGAAACCGCAGATGCGGACGACCTGATAAAAATCGAAGATGCACTTCAGAAAATGCGGACGGCAGTCGAGAATAATGAACTCGGTGAACAGGCGGATTATGATTTTCATATGGCAATCGCAGCAGCCACAGGCAACCCGCTGCTGATCGATCTTATGGAAGATGTTTCGGATACGATGATCCGTACGATGAAAGAGACGAGAAGAATATGGTTGTATGAAACAAAAAAATCGATTCAGAAGATTTACGATGAACATAAACTGATTTTAAAAGCGATAAAAGATAAAGATGGAGAAGCAGCGGCGAGAAATATGTACAGACACCTGAAAGAAGTGGAGGACCTGCTGTTGACACATTATTAGGGAATCCCGCTCAGGGATTCTTTTTTATAGTTTTAAAAAACAATTGACATTCAGAAAGCGATTACATAAAATAGCTACATATCATAAAGTCATCTAGTCATCTGATGACTAAAGCTCGTATTTTATAAAAAGGGGCCACATCATGTTAGTATTTTTAAGTATTTTACCAGTCTTATCCATCTTCTTCTTCCTTGTTATTATGAGATGGTCTGCTAAAAAAGGTATGTTATACAGCTTTATCATTACTGTTCTGATCGCGTTTTTTGGCTGGCAGATGGGCGTTGTAGAAATTACAGCCGCATCAATCAAAGGGGTCATGACCGCTTTGGAAGTGGGTGTTATCGTATTCGGGGCAGTGCTTCTGCTTAACGTTTTAAAAGAGAGCGGGGCAGTGGCTACGATACGTGCATCATTTACAAGCATTTCTCCTGACAGACGTGTACAGGCGATTATTGTCGCATGGTTATTCGGTACATTTCTTGAAGGGGCTGCAGGCTGGGGCGCACCGGCCACAGTCGTCGGCCCGCTGCTTATTGCACTCGGCTTTCCGGCACTGGCTGCTGTAATGATTGCATTGATGCTTCAGTCCGCACCGGTTTCATATGGTGCAGTCGGTACACCGATACTTGTCGGTGTGAACACCAGTCTTGAAAACCAGCCGGTAGTGAATTCTTTCTTAGACGGACAAGGTATGGAACTTTCATCATTCATATTCAATGTCGGAGGACAGGTTTCTATCTTCCATGCCATGGTGGGGCTTTTTATCCCGCTGTTCATGTCCGCGATGCTGACCAGATTTTTCGGAAAGAACAAAAGTTTTCTTGAAGGTTTGAAAGTATGGCCGTTTGCGATTTTTGCAGGATTGGCTTTTGTCATTCCATTTTCTCTGACTGCAAATTTCCTCGGACCTGAGTTTCCGTCACTTATCGGTGGACTTGTCGGTTTGGCGATCGTCATCCCGCTGGCAAGAAAAGGGTTCTTGATGCCGAAGGATACTTTCGATTTTGAACCGCATGAAAGCTGGGATAAATCATGGATCAGCAATATGAAGAGTGAACCAAGAGCGCCAAAAGATATTTCAATGTTCAAAGCATGGCTGCCGTATATACTTGTTGCACTGCTTCTTGTCGTGACAAGAATCGAGGCACTGGGTCTTAATGCATTATTGTCAAAATGGTCTGTCGCGTTCGATGACATTCTTGGCACGGGGATTGAACACAGTTTCACACCGCTGATGATTCCGGGTGTTGTATTTATCGTCGTTGCAATATTGACAGGGTGGATACATAAGCTCAATATGGCAGGAATGGGCGATGCATTTAAAGTTTCAGGAAAAACAATCTTGTCTGCGATGGCTGCATTGATTGTATCTGTACCGCTTGTACAGGTGTTCATCAATTCAGGCATCAATGATGCCGGGCTTGAATCGATGCCGCTTGTGCTCGCTCAGGCTGCAGCCGGATTGTTCGGTGACAGCTGGCCGCTGATTTCTCCGACTATCGGTGCGCTGGGGGCTTTCGCAGCAGGAAGCAACACAGTCAGTAACATGATGTTCGGACTGTTCCAGTTCGGTGTTGCAGATGAAATCAGTGCGAACCCGCTTATCATTGTCTCACTTCAGGCTGTCGGCGGTGCCGCAGGTAACATGATCTGTGTGCACAACGTCGTTGCTGCAAGTGCAGCTGTCGGCATGATCGGTAAAGAGGGAACGATTATTGCCAAGCTTCTGATTCCGACCGCATTTTATCTTGTATTTGCCGGTGGACTCGGCTTTGTCTGGATCAATGGATTCGGACTCAACGCCGGCTCAATCATTGTTTTAATTGTTCTGGTTGTGATAGTAGGATTCATACTGCGTTCTTATAAGAAAATCGGTGTGAATACAAACGAATAATATAATAAAAATAAGGTGACCGGCAGCTGCCGGTCACCTTATTTAATGTGTGGATTCATGCTGGATCTCTGAGAACCAGTTCTGGTAATTTTCAATGTCAATGTCGCATGTGTTCCTCACTACAATCGGGGACACTGTAATGTAATTCTGCTGTATGTAGAAAACATCGGAGCGTTTATTATACTGGAAGCTGTCTTTAGTATCTTCAAGGAAATAATAAATGTCCGAATCGAGAGATATCAGTTTTTTAAACTTGTATTTTGAGACATTTGTATCCATCGGCAAGACTTTGAATCCTTTTATATTGGACTTTGTCTCGTTTGGTATATTGATATTAAAGACGGGCCGGCCCGGCAGAGTTTTAGTCATGATGTATGACAATAGTTCATATATGGTGTCTTTTATTTTGGAAAAGTTGATATTGCATGCATTGAATTCGTCAATGGCGATGGAAGCCGACGGTATGTCATGCAGGAATGCTTCTTCTATCGCTCTTGTGGAAGGTGATTTAAAAGCATCACGACCGACATTTGCACCGAGGTTGATGCCCGAGAATACGAAGTCGGGATAGCCGTCGGTAATCTCCTCAATGCCGAGTTTGACACATTCCGAAGGCGCGGCATCTACAGTATAAGCATCAATGGCATCCGAGTACTCCACTTTTTTCAGGCTGAGCGGCCTGTTGAGCGAAGATTTCACATTGTTGATGTAGTCATTGTTCTGAGGACAGATGACCGTAACTTTACCGAAGTGGCTGAGCAGTTCGCTTAAAGCGATGACGCCGGCTGAAAATATGCCATCTTCATTGGTGACAAGTATTTTCAAAATAAATAACACCCTCCCTGGAAAACAATAATTGATGTGTAATTCATATACCGTATCGATCATTGTAAAGGAAGATTATTAATTTAATATGAAGTTGAAATTACATATTGTAAAATTGAATGTGATTGGGTGTTTATTTTACGGGGGAATGATAGAATTCGGCGACTGTAAACGGGTAATGTGATAATATAATTGAGAAAAGTTTTGTGTGAGATGGAATAGAGATTCTTAACAATCTGGAGTGGTTCAAATGACAAAATTAAATATCGGCCTGCTATATGGCGGGAAATCGACGGAGCACGAAGTTTCAATGCGCTCTGCTGAAAGTATTTTAACAGTGCTGGATAAAGATAAATATAATATAACCCTGATTCATATATCAAAGGACGGGGAGTGGCTGCATGTCCCCGGCAATGATCAGATTGCGGACCTGAGCGTAGATGAGACTGCCAATAAACTGACGGTGCGTCCGTCAGGACAGCTGGCCGAGCTTCCGGCAGACGTGAAACTGGACGTTATCATGCCCGTCCTTCATGGTACATTCGGAGAGGACGGCACGGTGCAGGGACTGCTTGAGATTGCAGAAATTCCGTATGTCGGATGCAACGTCAGAAGTTCCGCGGTATGCATGGACAAAGATATGACAAAGCGTCTGTTGAAGCTGGAAGGCATCGGTGTGGCGGAATCCGTCCTGTTCAAATATCATGAAAAGGACGATGTGAACTTTTCAGAAGTTGAAAAGGGACTGGGCCTGCCGATGTTTGTGAAACCCGTCAACCAGGGGTCGTCCGTCGGCGTTTCCAAAGTGACGGATGAGAATAGTTTCAAAGAGGCGCTTACACTCGCATTCAAGTACGATACAAAAGTGATTGTGGAAAGTGCGCTCGTGGGACGCGAAGTCGAAGTGTCCGTACTCGGCAACTCAAACCCGTTCGTATCCGTTCCGGGTGAAATCATTCCGGATGACGGGTTTTATTCCTATGAATCCAAGTATATGGATGAAAACGGTGCAGCCCTTGAAATCCCGGCGAAGGTGGATGCCGAAACGGTAAAAAACCTGCAGGACGTTGCGTTGAAAACGTTCGAAACACTCGATTGTGAAGGCATGGCGAGAGTGGATATGTTCCTGTGTGAAGACGGGCGTATTTTTGTCAATGAAGTGAACACATTCCCGGGCTTCACGAGCATCAGCATGTATCCAAAGCTGCTTGAAGTATCAGGCGTGGGCTATGCAGAGCTCGTTGACCGTCTGATCACTCTTGCAGTTGAACGCCATGAACTGGAAGCGAGCCTGACAACAGATTTTACTTAAAATAAAAATCGCACGGCTCTGAATTATAATGAGCGTGCGATTTTTCATTGAAATGGAAGATTGTATACTGACTGTATGTTAAAATGGACAAAAGTATGAAAGCGCTTCATTTAAATCGGAAAGGGGATATTATGGCAAAGAAAATACACGTTTATGATATTACGGTTTCGACCGGTGAAGTATTTAAAAATGTGGAGATGAAGGGACCGATCAGCAGTATATATTCAGGTATTGCGAATGATTTCATCCCTGTTGAAAATGAAGACGGCCAGACGGTTGAATTGACGAAGTATCAGGTGGTCAAAGCGGTATTGGTCAAGGTTGAAGAATAGATACAAATCAAAAAAGCACCGCGCGAAGCGGTGCAGATCAAAGTTTTATGGGCGCCCGCGATTCAAGTGCGGGTGCCTTTTATTTTTCTTCCATTTCCTTTACGGCTTCTCTGACAATCGGTGCAACTTTTGTGCCGAACAGTTCGATGGTTCTTAAAACCTGGTCATGCGGCATTGTGCCGACAGGGGTCTGGAGCGTGAAGCGGTCGATGCCCATGCGCTTTTTCAAATCGATGATTTTGGCAGCGACTGTTTCAGGGCTGCCGATATATAGCGCACCGTCAGGCTCGATCATGCGTTCATAGTTTTCTCTTGAATAGGCACCCCAGCCGCGTTCACGGCCGATATTTGTCATCGACTGTGAGATTGCCGGGAAGAACATATCTTTTGCTTCCTGGTCCGTGTCCCAGACGAATCCGTGGCTGTTCGTCGCGACTTTCAATTGATCTTCTGAATGGCCGGCCTGTGCGCCCATCTGTCTGTAAAAATCGACGACTCTTGAAAATTGGAACGGGCTGCCGCCGATGATTGCGAGCACTAAAGGCAGGCCGAGCTGTGCGGCTCTCGCTGCCGACTGCGGCGTACCGCCGCTCGCGATCCAAATCGGTATCTCATCCTGGACGGGCTTCGGAAAAATCTCGGCATCCTGGAGAGCCGCTCTCATATTACCGTTCCAATTGATTTTTCCGCCTTTTTGGAGGGTTAATAAAAGATCCAGTTTCTCGTCGAATAATTCATTATAGTCATTTAGATCATAACCGAACAAAGGGAAGGATTCGATAAATGAACCCCCTCCGGCCATGATTTCAGCCCGTCCCCCGGAAAGGCCGTCCAATGTGGAAAAGCGTTCGTAAATTCTGACCGGGTCATCAGATGATAATACTGTGACGCCGCTGGATAACCGTATATTTTTCGTGCGGGAAGCGGCTGCCGCCAGTACTACATCCGGCGAAGTGACCGCGTAATCTTCCCTGTGGTGTTCACCAACTGTAAAAATATCCAAGCCGACTTTATCTGCCAGTTCAATTTCTTCAACCAGGTTTCTCAGTCTTTCGCCATGGCTGATCGTCTGACCTGTCTGTGGGTCAAATATTGCATCACCAAAAGTGTTGATTCCAAGTTCCATAACTTACCTCCACTGTTTTACCTTATTTTAACATGTGTATATTTAAATGAGAGTGTTACTGCTTATGATAAAATAAAAGAAAAGATAATTGGAGTGAAAGTTGAATGAAAGATAAACTGATTGAAAGACTCACACGGTATGCAAAAATTGATACACAGTCGGATGCATCCAGTGAAACGACACCGTCTACTGCTAAACAGTGGGATTTACTGAAAGAGTTAAAAGATGAACTTGCTGAAATCGGCCTGGAGGAAATCACACTTGACGATGAAGGGTACCTGTTTGCATCATTGCCTGCAAATACAGAAAATGCACCGGTCATCGGCTTTTTGGCCCATGTGGACACCGCAACTGATTTCACGGGAACGGATGTGAAGCCGCAAATCGTTGAATATGAAGGCGGGGACATTGTTTTAAATGATTCTGAAAACATTATCCTGTCACCGGATGAATATCCCGAATTGAAAAGATACATCGGGCACACGCTGATTACAACTGACGGGACAACACTGCTCGGTGCGGATAATAAGGCGGGTATCGCTGAAATCATTACAGCAGTGGAACATTTAAAGAACAATCCAGATATCAGACACGGTAAAATCCGAGTGGCATTTACTCCTGATGAAGAAATCGGCAGGGGGCCGCATAAGTTTGATGTGGAAGCTTTCGGCGCGGAATATGCCTACACGGTCGACGGCGGACCAATCGGCGAGCTGCAGTATGAGAGTTTCAATGCAGCAGGTGCTGAAGTGACATTTACAGGTAACAGCGTCCATCCGGGCACTGCGAAAGGTAAAATGGTTAACGCGGGCAGAATGGCTGCAGAATTCATCGGCAAATTCGATGGACTCGACACACCTGAACATACATCCGGATATGAGGGCTTTATTCACCTGATCAGTGTAAACGGCGATGTTGAAAAATCACGGGCACAGTTCATCATCCGTGATTTCGACAATGAAAATTTTGAAGCGAGAAAGACATTGATGGAAACGAATGTGAAGATGCTGCAGGATAAGTACGGCACAGACCGTGTGGATCTATATATGGAAGATCAGTACTACAATATGAGAGATAAGATCGAACCGATGATGCACATCGTGGAAAATGCGAGCCGTGCGATGGAGTCTCTGAATATTACGCCGGATATTAAACCGGTGAGGGGCGGAACGGATGGTTCCCAGCTGTCATATAAAGGGCTGCCGACACCGAACCTGTTTACAGGCGGAGAGAACTTCCATGGTAAATTTGAATATGCTTCGGCGGATGATATGGAAAAATCCGCACAGGTCATCGTTAAAATCGCTGAACTGGTCTCAGGCAAATAAAAAAAGTAGAATCCATTTTGGATTCTACTTTTTGTTGTTGAGTGTATCGGGTTCGACGATTCTCCCCCGCGCGAGACCCGGCTGGATTGTCTGTTTTGCCGTCACGCGTTTTAACATGAACGACAGCAGCATTGAGATGAACAGTAGGACCGACGCGATAAAGAATGACAGGTTGATGCCGTCGAGCATTGCCTGGTTCGTCTGTGCCGATGTCGGGTCGGCGACGCCGCTCAGTCTGAAATTCGTCCAGTTCTGCATGATGGTGATCAACAGTGCCGTGCCGACTGCACCGCTGACCTGCTGGAGCATACTGTTTAGTGACGAACCGTGCGGCGTCAGTGTCGCCGGCAAATCGTTCATGCCGTTGGTCATGACCGGTGTGTTGACGAGTGTCAGACCGACTGCACGTATCGCATAGATGGTGAGCAAATATCCGAATCCGGTATCGATTTCCAAGCGGCTGAAGAAAAATGTCGTCGCAGCAGCCATTGCGAGCCCGATGACCGCAAGTCTTCTCGGACCGAATATATCAAACAGTTTTCCGGATACAGGACTGAGCAGACCCATGATAAGTGCGCCCGGCAGCAATAAAAGCCCCGTTTCAAGCGGTGAAACGCCCTGAATTTCCTGCAGGAAAATGGGCATCAGTATCATACCTGAGAAAAGTGCCATATTATTCACACCGATGATGATGGCGGACAGTCTGTACATCGGAAAAGTGTACACTTTGAAATCGAGCATCGGACTTTGCATTTTCGTCTGTCGCATGACGTAAATATAGACGGCAATGATACCGATAAGTAATGTCAGCATGACATCAAAGGAGACCCAGCCGCTGTTTCCGGCGGCACTGAATCCGTAAAGGATACCCCCGAAACCGATCGTTGAAAGTATGACTGACGGAATGTCGAGCTTGGCATTATATTTGTTGCCGACTTCAGGCAGCTGGAAATATCCGACCGCAAGCACAATAAGTAAGACGGGAATCATCATATAAAAGAGCCAGTGCCATGATAATGTCTGAACGACAAAACCTGAAAGCGTCGGACCGATTGCCGGAGCAAAGAACATGACGAGACTGAATACACCCATCGCTGTTCCGCGTTTCTCCGGTGCAAAGCTCGTGATCATTACATTCATGAGCAGCGGCATTAAAATTGCGGATCCGGATGCCTGCAGCATACGTCCTAAAATTAAAATCGTAAAGGTGGGGGAAAAGCCGGCAACTGCCGTACCCGCGAGGAACAGCAGTAAGGCAGTCAGAAATAATTTCCGTGCACTGAATTTCTGCATTAAAAATGCGGTCGTCGGGACGACAATGCCCGAGACCAGCATATATGCAGTTGTCACCCACTGCACGGTGGCAGTGGTGACACCGAACTCATCTTTGATCGACGGCAGGGCAACGTTTAAAAATGTATTGGATAAAAAAGCGACAAAAGCACCGGAAAGCAGAATGATTATTAATCTGTAATCCGGTCTCTGTTCATTTTGTGATGACATAGATACCTATCCCCTAATTAAATAGAATATCTACAATTATATTCCGATTGCCGAAATAATCAAGCATTTTCACCTAGCCGATTCTGTTGTCTATCAATGTATAAATGAAAAATCCCAAAGTGATTCCGCCGAGTAATGAAAGCGGCAGACTATATCCTGCAATCATCGGGATCATTCCAAAAACAAAATTGAGTACAAAAACCAATATGGCCATCAGTATTAAAACCAGTAAAGTTTTAGTCATAAAATCAACCTCCTCGCTTCATGCTTAAAAAAGGTATAATATATAGAAATACTGTTACTTATAATAAAGAAAGAGGGATTATTATGCAAAAAGAGTTACTTACATTTCAATTGAAGACGGTCAGAGGATGGATTAAATATCACCTGGAAGATACAGATGATGATCTGATGGATATTGTACCTGCAGGTTTCAATAATAACCTTCACTGGCAGTTCGGCCATGTCATTGCGAATATGGAGAGTGAACTCGTACGTTTACTGGGTAAAAATGATGATGTTGAACAGCGTTTCAAAAAGTATTTCGGCACAGGCACAAGTCCGGATGACTTCGATGATGAAACACCGTCAACGGATGAAATCAAAACACTCCTTGACCAGCAGCAGAAAGAATACGGCGGACTGACTGAAGAGAGTCTGAAAGAAACACTGCCTGAGCCATTCATGGGCATGAAAACAAGCTATGAGCTGGCGGGCTTTATTATATTACATGAAAGCCTTCATGCCGGAAAAATACAGGAAATGAAGCGTCTGCTTGAAAATCAGTATTAATTTACAAATTTAATGAAACACTTACATTATGATAACAATATTAATGGTGCTATTATAATGTAGAGGTGAAAAGTATGAGTGCAATATATGATGGTGTTGCGGCGGAATATATTAACAATCGTGAACGTATCCCGGATGCGCTTCTTTCAAGCCTGAAAATCAGAGGGATTGATTTTGAAGGTGCTAAAATCGCCGACTTCGGCGCCGGTCCGGGATTTTTAAGTGATCTCTTGAGTGCAGAAGGCGGCATCGTCGATGCAGTCGAGCCGGTCGAGGCATTTATCAATCACGGCAAAGAGAGATTTAAAGATAATAATAAAGTGAATTTCAATTTAAGATATGCCGAAGATTCCGGCCTGCCTTCCCAAACATACGATATTGTGTTTGTGCTTAATGCATGGCACTGGTTTAATCGGTCAGAGGCGATTGAAGAAGCGGTGAGAATATTGAAACCGGATGGTCACCTGATCATCGCAGATATCAATATCGAAAGAAAAGCCGGCGCGGTCAAAGATACGATGAAAATTATAAAGCATAACAGAAAAAAGTATAAAGTGGAGACCCGGTTACATAAAGATAGAAAAGGTCATCTGATCAACAATTTCCCTGTCGGCTGGATAAAGGAATGGCAGGATTATAATTTTGACATCCGGGATTTGTACAAGAAGAATTACAAAATTGAATTTGATCGGAAAGAATGGGTTCAGAGACTCGGTACATACCGCAGTCTTGTGGAATTTAAAGAGAAGCACCGGCGGAAAACACTGAAAAAAATCAATCGTCATCTGAAGGAACACTATAAGGACGAAAAATGCAAAGTGCGGCATGAACTGAGTATCGTCATTTTAAAAAATAAAAATTAGAGATTGTGTAAGGGGCAGATCATGCCTCTTTTTTTTGTGAAATAAAGACATGGAAACGGTTTTAATTGTCTACTTATTTTAATATAAATTATAAGATGAATACAGAGCAGGATGAGTAAAACAAGAAAATAATACATGAAAACGATAACAACATGCATATATATCCATATTTAAGCAATACATTTAATATAACGGATATCGGATGAAATTTATATATCTTAATTTCATTGTAATATTGAATTATCTAAAAATTATAAATAGAATTACTATAGGAAATAAATCACATAAATCTTGAAAAGCATCGGTATTACTGTTATTATAATAAGTGAAGATAAGTCGTTAAGATATCTATGGATGAAATAAATTTCAAAATGAGGAGTGTTGGTTAAATGTTCGCATCAGATCGTTATTCAGCAGATTTAAAAATTAAAGAGTACAAGACAATCGCTATGAACAATGCAAAGCTGGACAATAAGAAGAAGGCTAAAAAGTCTTTCGCAAGCAGACTGGTAAGCATCATCAACCTGTAATGATTAAATGAAGAAACCGCCCCTGAAAAAGAAGAGGGGCGGTTTTTTATTTGCTGAAATTGAGCTGCCAGGATAATCCGAACTGGTCCTGGATATGGGCAAACTGACGGCCGGGGCCGTATTCATCAAGCGGTACGAGTATTGCGGCATTTCTTTTTAATTTTCTATAGTACAGCTCGATCTCATTCAAATCCCTGCACTCTACATATAAAGACATGCTCGGAGTGAAATTGAACTCTTTTGGCAGGCTGCTGTCGCTCAACATGATCTGCTGTCCGGTTATGGATATGACAGCCTGCATTATTTTTCCGGTCAATTCCGGTGTTTCCGGACCATACTCATGTAAATATTCCACTTCTAAATCATAGAAGACATCCTTATAGAAATTCAGTGCTTCCATCGCATTGCCGTTAAATGTCAGGAAGGGTAAAAGTGACTTCATGCTATCATTCCAATCTGGTTATTTCACCGTGTTACAGTGACATATACTGCATGTATATATGGTATACTACAAATGAAGTTTATGTAAAATCGTTGAAGTTTTTACGTCATAAATTGTAAAGAATTGGGACATGAAAATGAACAAAATTATAATTTCAGGTGTCATTACAGGTATGATAACAGGATTGCTGCTTTTACTGATGTTTGCATATATCCAGATTCAGTCAGGCATCCCCCTGATGGATTTACTATTGAATGTGGATTTCATCTATTCAGGGCCATTGAATATATTGACTGAAATCGGGCTGCATCTGATCGTCTCGATTGTCATCGCGATATTTTTAAAAGCGGCCTTTGTCTATAAACGATCGTGGTATATATTAATTACGGTAGTCACTTTTCTGATTACGGTGGCATTGTATTTTATACTGCAGGCAATCGGACACAGTGTCACAATATTCGATAACAGGATCGGGCTGACTTTATGGACGATATTTCACATCGGTTATTTTCAGTTAATCTACTATATGTATAAAATCGGCTATTGATTACCTGCTCAAATTTGAGCAGGTATTTTTGAAATTTTAAACAGGAGGCTAGATTATGCAGGACAGGGCAATGAAAATGTTAAACGAAATATTACAGGTCAGGGCGGATGTTTTTTCAGATGGAGAAAAGCTCTATAATTCCTGGCTTAAATATAATATTCGTGAACCCTATCAGAACAGTGCGAAGAACTTGGCAAACTACATGGCTTTCAGACAAAAGGACATGAGACACCTGCAGGAGGAGCTGATTCCGTGGGGCGTATCATCACTCGGACGTCTGGAAGTGGATGTGATGGGCACTTTGAATGCTGTAAGTAAAACATTGAGTCTTGTTGCCGGAAGCGAGCTTGAAGATGAAACGATTGATTACCGTTCAATGAGAACATTTGAAAACCGTTATAACCTGCTCAATAAACATACGGATGAAATATTCGGTTCAGGCAGTGACGACCGCAATACACATATATTGGTGACGATGCCCTCGGAAGCGGCGACGGACAAAGAGATGGTCGGGAATCTGATGGAAGCTGGCATGGATATGGCCCGCATCAATTGTGCACACGATGATGAGAGTGTATGGGAGAAAATGATTGATAATATAAAAGAGGCGTCGGATAAGAGTGGACGTGACTGTCAAATACTGATGGATATCAGTGGTCCGAAAATCCGTATAAAGAATTTGCTCACATCCAGACGAAACCCTAAACTGCTCGTCGGAGATAAATTCCTCTTGTCGAATCAAGAAGCGATGACATTGTCGAACGGTATAGAAATTGCCATTAATACGACAGTGCCTGAAGTACTTTCCAATGTGGATAAAGGTCAGCTTGTGAAGCTGGACGACGGACATATTGAAGCGGAAGTCATTGGAGTCAGAGACGGCGGTTTGATTTGTGAAACAGTGAAGACCGTCAAAGAGAATGGTGTCAAAGTGAAGACCGAGAAGGGCATCAATTTCCCTGATCTCGATATCAAATTGTCTGTGCTGACGGAAAAAGATTACAAAGATTTAAAATTCTCAGCTGCACATGCAGATGTGATTGCCTTTTCATTCATCAAATCGGCAGACGATATTAAAACGATAGAGGATGCGCTCGGGGAAGAATTGACTGAAGAGAAAGCGGGTCTGCCTGTTGTTGCAAAAATTGAGACGGCCGAAGCGATTGATAATATCCCAAGTATTATAGCGAGCGGCAGTGCGAGAAGACCGTTCGGTATCATGGTCGCACGCGGTGATCTGGCTGTCGAAATCGGTTATGAAAGATTGAGTGAAATTCAGGAAGAACTGCTGTGGATATGCGAAGCGGCACACGTGCCGGTCATTTGGGCGACACAGGTGCTTGAGTCACTTGTTAAAAGTGGTATACCGACCCGCTCTGAAATTTCGGATGTGGTTGCAGGTTCAAGAGCAGAATGCATCATGCTGAATAAGGGCGACTATATTGTGAGCGGCGTCAACGCTGTCGATGACATTTTAAAGAAATTTGAAAATCATCACCATAAGAAGACTTCCATGCTGCGGGCGCTGAATATTGCAGAACAGCAGTTTCAATAGTATTCAGACACAGTCCCGGACAGGACTGTGTCTTTTTTGGAGTGTGGTCATGGAGTCGCGGCGAGCAAATCGGTGTCGATTTGTGATGTGCCCGGAATTTGTGGTGTGAAAACGAGTAAGCCACTGGAAATCTGCCGTATGATCGAAAACGTCAGGGAAAACAAGCAAGTCATTTAATAATGACCGCTTACCAGGATATCAATGCGGCTCACAAACGTATCGGAGATCTTTATTTTCCAAAGTATAAAGGAGTGATTTTATGAAAAAAGCTTTGGCGATCATCAATAAAAAGGCAGGGCAGCGGCGGAATGGTTCTCTTGAGGAAGAGTTGATACATCAGTTGAATGGACAAAATTATGAAGTGATGATCAAGCATACACCGGAAAGCGGAGCTGAGGGGCTCACCAGGCAGTATGCGCATGGTAAAGATCTTATAGTAACAGTCGGCGGTGACGGGACGATCGGCGAAGTGATCAAAGGTCTTGGTCTGGAAAATCTTCAAATTCCGCTGGGGATCATTCCAACGGGGACCGTCAATGATTTTGCGCGTGTGCATAAAATTCCTCTGGATGCTTCGAAGGCGATCAACCGGCTGAATGCTGATAATAAAATTTCTTCGGATACGATTAAGTTGAATGATACATATGCGGGTTACTTGTTCGCACTCGGTTCTTTTATGACGGCATTCGCAAAGGTCGGTTCGGGTACAAAAAGTAAGATTGGACGGCTGTCCTACCTCTTTGCAGGCATGAATATGCTGCTTCAATTGAAGAAATATAAAGTGAAAATCAAAACGGATAATGAGGCATTTGAAACTGATGCCCACCTGACAATCGTGACGACGATGGCATCTGTCGGCAGTGTGACCCGGCTGATAGAGCATGCAGAGCCGGATGACGGTCTGCTGCATATTCTTAATATAGAGCCTGTCAATATTATTGAAGCGGGCCATATCATATTTCTGGCTGTGACCGGTAAAATTACGGGGCATCCCAAAGTGAGGTATTTAACATCCGAGAAGGCGGAAGTGACTGCGATCGGTTTAAACGATATGAATATAGACGGCGATCTTCATGATTATACTGATGCGGAACTGACGGTCATGAAAGGGAGACTCACTTTATTGGACCAGAGCAAGTAGTAAGAATAATTAAACATATACTCACCGTGTTGAAATATTATACTAAAGGCTATATGCTATACCGGTGATTAATAATTATGAGGAGGCATAGCGATGAAGATCAGAAAAAAACTCAAGAAAACCAACTTTGAAAAAAGAAAGTTATCTTGGAATCCAAAGATAACGATGCAGACTTTAATTAACTTTGTGACCATTATTGTCGGATCATTTTTATTTGCAATAGGGGTCAACTCATTCATGATTGCCGGCAACCTTGGTGAGGGTGGCTTCATCGGTATATCCATCATCCTCTACTATGCATTCGGAATCTCGACAGCAGCGAGTAACCTTGTGCTCAACTTCTTCATACTGATTGTCGGTTTTAAATTTTTAGGCAAACGTGCGATGTACTATACGATACTTACAATTCCGATGACTTCGCTGATGTTATGGATAACGGAAGACTGGCAGGTCCAGTCGGGTGAGATTCTTGTTAACACCGTATTCGGAGGTCTGTTCATCGGGCTCGGAATCGGGCTGATCATCCGTATCGGTGCGACAACTGCAGGGACAACAATTTTAGCCCGCATGGCGAATAAATTTCTCGATGTCAACGTCTCGTATGCACTGTTATTCTTCGACGTCATCGTCGTGACCATCGGTGTGCTGACGGTGCTGACATTGGAGCAGGGTCTGCTTACAATCATCGCGCTGTATGTGGCGACCAAGGTGATGGACTTTATTATAGAAGGTATGAATCCAAAAAAGGCGATCACCATCATTTCGGAGAAACCGGAAGTGCTGGGTAAGATGGTCAATACGGAAATCAGGCGCGGCGTGACGATCATGGACGGCAGAGGGTTTTATTCCAAACGGGATAAAGATATTTTATATGTCGTCATCAATAAATCTCAGCTGACACGGTTGAAGCGGCTGATCAAGAAATACGATGAAAATGCCTTTGTCGTCGTCCACGATGTGAACAGTGTACTCGGAAATTACTTTATATAAAATGGAAAAAGACAGGCGCTGCCTGTCTTTTTTGTTCCCGATTTAATTATTATTATCTTCTTCAAATAATTTTTGTTCGAGCATGTCTTTTTTAGCAATTTCCTCCTGATCTTTGTTGATCCATTCGATCAAGTATTTCTGATAATGCTTCATCAGCCATCCGACGATTTTACCGACGAAATATGCCGCGGCCAATGTACCGATACCGATGGAGCCCAATGATTGGACGAAAATGATGCTGATTATTCCTGCGATGATGATATTCAGCATATCACTGGTGATTTTTGCGTTACTGAACTGCATGTTGAACGTTTCACTGATGACATGGGTTAATTCATCATATGGCATCAAAGGGAATTTCGCATTGAAGTATCCAAGCAGGCCGAGGGAAATGACAAAAAGGCTGATGAGTAAAAACATCCATCGCATCACCATTGTTTCAGGGGCAGGCAAGAGCTGTACGAGGAACAAAGTCAAATCCATAAAGAAACCGAAAAAGAATGTAATCAATAATTGTACGGCTGCTTCTCTTAAATTGAATTTTCTGCTTAAAACAATCTGAATGATAATGAATAGTATATTGGCGATTATTGTCGTCATCCCGATGGATATGCCGAACGATAATGTAAATGCATAGGCCAATGAGGAAACAGGTGAGACACCGAGGTTTGCTTCTATTGAAAAACTGACACCTAGTGACAGTACGAATAAACCAATTAAATATAAAGAAAGACGTTTTATAGTCATTTTAATGTGATCGATAGCTATTCTCCTTCGGATTAAAAACTCATAGATGTAATTTTATCATAGTAACTGTTATATTAATAATATATGTTTTTAATGATAATCATATACTAATACATATGATGGAGGGGTATAAAATGGATATCCGGCAGTTATACTATTATAAAGAAATCGTTGATCAGGGAAATATTTCAAAGGCGGCTGAAGTATTGCACATTGGGCAACCGCCGCTGAGTCAGTTATTAAAAAAACTGGAGACGGAATTGAATACGACTTTAATCCACAGATACAGACAGGAATGGAAAGTTACCGAATCGGGCAATTTATTATATCGATACGCAGAACAGATGATCAGCCAGATGGAAGAAGTGAAAAATCGGATTCATGAAATTGAGGAAGGTGTCGGAGGGACGATACATATAGGTATTTCCACTGCGTGCTCCAATATGCTGATGGATTATATTGTACTTTTCAGGGCACAATATTCCGAAATTAAAATCAATATCATTACCGGTGATTCTGAAGGGTTGCTGAAAAAACTGGAGAACAAGGAAATTGATATTGCTTTACTGTTAAAACCGAATAAGACAGAACAATACGAAATGAAAAATTTGAAAAAGGAACATGCGGTCCTCATCGTTCCTGACCAGTGGGCCGCTTCGCTGTCTGCACAGCCAACATTGAAGGAAATTTCCGAGCTTCCGTTTATCATGCTCGGGGCAATGGAAGGCCATTCATTTCACGGCAGTCTATTGAAGGCTTTTGAAGCATATGAAGTAAAACCGAATACTGTTGTTGAATGTAAAGACATCCCGATGGTCGTTTCCCTGGTCAATCGGGGGCTCGGGGTGTCCATCATGCCGCGTATGCATTACAAGTCTTCATTGTATGAACATTTGACAATCTACGAACTGGAGCAGTTCGATTTCAGTGTGGAGCCTGTCATGATGAAAATGAAGGATGCACCCATCTCAAAAGCGGCATCGCAATTTTGGGAAATCGTCAAATAGGCGGATTTGACGAAGGGATTAAATAAGGTTGTGCTGATGGTATTTTGCAGTTCATCTGGATTTCGTTTCCTCTGTCACTTGAACAGCTGCATCGTTTCTGGGATGCAAAACCATATAGACATGGTCTATCCAAAAAACCTGCTCATTTATCATCGATTGAATCGGTGATAAATGAGCAGGTTTTATTTGTTACTTCTTCGAAATACGTGGAAATCCTCCATGGAGGTGATCTGTTCAAAACCTTTATGATGAAACCAGTTGATTGTGAAGGACTGGGTCACTTTTCTGCCGGATATGATGTAAATATCATCGACATCTGCCGTTTCCTGCAAATATAGATCCAGCACTTTGGAGGCGATGCCTCTGGAAACATAATCATCATGGATTAAAAAATTATTGACATATTGAGTGAAAGTATGATCGCCTGAGGAGCGGAGGAGGCCGATCAGTCTGCCGTCTTCCCATGCTGTGACGACATAATCTGAATGTTTAATGGCATAATGTAATTCATCATACCGGTCTTCATACTTTTTAATTTGTTTTGGCTCGAAAAATTCTATTAAAGACGCTTTGGAAATATATTTATCTGTCGATAACTGAACCATCGCAATCACCCCTCTGTTAACACTATCTTAATTGAATACTTCGAAAATTGAAAGAAATAATTGTCTTTTTGGAAAACGTTTTCTATAATTGATGTGATATGTGTAATTATGATTGAAAATTGAAAATTTATATTTACTTGGGGGATGCTGATGTTTTTAGCAATATTCAAGGAGACTGTGAAAAAGATTGTTCGCAATAAAAAGAACAGGCTGATGCTTATATTGTCTGTAATCGGCATTGTACTTTATGCATTGTTGGCAGTTTCCAATAATGAAAATATCCTGACCGTCTACAAGGATCAGATTGAGCTTGAGACTTATGCTGAATATGGCCAAAAGGAGTCACGGCTGGACGCGGGGGATATCGCA
The DNA here is from genome assembly GCF_059568765.1 of Lacicoccus kunmingensis DSM 17847. NCBI lineage: Bacteria > Bacillati > Bacillota > Bacilli > Caryophanales > Salinicoccaceae > Lacicoccus > Lacicoccus kunmingensis. The sequence goes on from NZ_JCANUC010000010.1 coordinate 29,687, forward strand.
ATCAATTCTTTTACAGGTGTGGATACATACTCTTTGGCCAAACGGAATTATGAATTGAATTATTCTTTTTTGAAAACGATCAATGAAGGGGACATCAACCGGCTGGTGGAGCTGCAGACATCACAGATGCCATCGTATCAGATGGAAGATATCAATGAATATCTGGATGAAAAATATACCGGTGATTTTCAGATGAAGGAATTTGAACGGGTGGCGATTTTTCAGCAGATGGATGCACTGGGCGAACTGGATGATGTGACCAGTCATATTTATAACAATAAAAGTGCGTTCCAGCAGCTGCATTCGTTTTTTACCGGTTTCGGACCGTTGATTATTTTATTTCTGACTGTTTTTGTAGCGAGTGAAATTTTGACCGACGACAGAAAGCACAGGACAATAAAGGCCGGGCAGCCGGTGGGTTTCAGAAAATACATATTTTATCAGTCGGTCACGGTATTCACGATTATGACAGCGGCGACGGCTGCTTTAATTACATTATTCATATTGGTGACAGGGCTGCTGTATGGTTTCGGACCGCTGTCATTGGATGTCACTCAGTATATGTACCAAGATGGATACCGGGGAGAGGAAACGAACTTCTTTAATATTCCTTTAAGCACATTTTTAATCCAGTCATGTGTGCTGACAGTCGTCTTAATCTATTTATTCGTCCGTATCAACGCAGTGCTTTCACTCGTGTTCAGGCATGACATCATTGTTATGATCATCGGATTTTTACTGGTGGCGTTCAACAGGATATATTCAGGCGGCAGTGAAGAAACTGTACTGGGACTGCCTGCACATATATTTCCGCAGAACTATTTTGAATTTGGAACGGTTTTGAACGGCGTTCAAAACTACTTGACGATGTCGGATCAGTTTACTTTCATGAATGGATTGATCGTACTGGCAGTGACGATTGTCGTCATAGAAACCATTTTATACGTGATTGTCTTCTGGATGGACCGTCAGAAATTTGAAAGGGCGGTGGGCTGATATGCGTATGTTCAAATGGGATTTATTGAAAATACTGCGTGACTGGAAAGTCCGCATCATTTTAATTGCATTGTTTCTATTTATAGCGAGTTTTTCTATGCTATATCAAAATCGTTCGATTGAGCTGCCGCTCGAAGAGACAAGGGACCAGTATGAGCAGACGGTCGGGATTTTCAATGTCATACCGGATGAAGATTTCGAAACGGAAACAGGACAGGAAATTTACGATAAGCTTGCCGAGCAGCAGGAGATTCTCGGCAACCAGCGTTATATATTGAATCAGAAAGAAGGCAATACAGTCGAAGGGTTGGAAGATATTGTCGCCGACTATGTCGAGCAGGGCATTATCATGACTGAGAACCAGCTGTCGTTTTATGAAGCGGATGACTTTGAATCGCAGGAACTGCTGCTCACTTTCATCCCGCCTGAAGAAGCGCTTGAAGAGGATTTGAGGTTTTTAAATTATCTGCAGGAAGAAAATGTGGAAATCGACTGGAATCCGATGTCGCCGTCACTTGTATTGTTTAATCTGGTGAATCTGATTTCCGGTGTCGTGATATTTATCATTGCAGCAATACTCGGCGCCGACCGGTTTTCAAGAGACCAGGAATATAACTGGAGTATCACTCAGGGGATACCGCTCTCCTGGGCCGCCCAGTGGCGGATAAGAACACTCATTTCCTGGGTTCTCATATGGCTTGCGGTCATGGCAGGGGTCTTTATTTCCTACTGGCTCAATACACTGTCCACGGATTCAGGAACGATCCGTTATCCTGTGTCGATTCTTGGCGGTGACAATGCGGAGTACATCAGCATATTGGAATATTCGCTGCTTGTCATCGGGCTGTCGATGATATTGAGTTATATCATCGTCAAACTGTCCACGGGGCTGAGTTTCGTATTCAGGAATATTTATCTGACGATCACTCTGGTCATTGTAGTATTTTATGTACCGGTCATATTGCTTCAGTTTCCGGCGATGGCGGAGTGGAATCCGCTGACGTATCTGCAGATTCAGCCGCTTATCAGCGGAGAATATGCTATTTCGGAAAACATCAGTGTGCCGAGAATCATGATAAACTTCATCATCTTATATATCATTTTGGAAATCATCTTTCATTTCATATTCAAATTGATACCGACACGTACAGGCAAGCTTGAAAGGAGGAAAAACTGATGGCACTCGATGTCAGAAATTTAACGATCAAGTATGGCGACCATACAGTTTTAAACGAGGTGAACTTTAATATCGAAGACGGGTCGATCATCGGTCTGGTTGCGCCGAACAGGACCGGAAAGACGACGTTGTTCAACGCAATCATCCGTTTCATCCCGATCCATGAGGGCAGTATTACGATAGACGGCAGGGAGTATAAAAACACTTCGCAAGATATTAAGGCACTGCATAAAATTGTAACGTTTTTCCCGGACCAGGCTGAACTTTATGAAGATTTCAACGGCTATGAGCATATTCAGATGTACCGTGATATTTGGAATAAAGATAAGAAGAACATTGATGATATCATCAGGAGACTGAACATGGAGAGTTACGTCAAAAATAAAGTGAAGACTTATTCTCTCGGTATGAGGCAGAGACTGTGTTTTGCGATGATGATTGCAGCGAACACGAAAGTGATGTTCATGGATGAAATCATGAACGGGCTGGATCCGGTGAACGTCGAACTCGTGAGCAACGTCTTAAGGGAGATCAAGGAAGACGGCAAGATTATCATCGTTGCGAGCCACCTGCTGGACAACCTTGATGAATATGCGGATGAGATTTTCTTTTTAAATCAGAAAGATGTCTATTATACTTACAACCGTGAGAAGGAAACCGATGAATATATCAAGGGGTTTATTCACAAAGAAAAGCTTGAGAAACTGGGGGCTCTTCCCGAAGGGACAATCTACCTGAACAATGACCGTATCTGTATACCGACTGCAGAACTCGCGAGAGAGGCTGTCAATGCCGTCATCAATACGCTCCGTGACATGAGCAGCCGGTCGGTCAGTCTCAGGCCGCTCGGTACGAATGAGCATTACCTGCGGATTTATAAAGGGGAGCAGTCCTATGAAACAGATTAGTGTACTGCTTATGACTTTGTTTCTCGCAGGGTGCGGGTTTTCGGGCATCATGACTGAGAAATACGACGGTGAAACTATGGAAGTCAATGAAGAAGCGGCTGAGCTTTATAAAAATGAGAATAAACTTCTGAACGCAGGAATGGAGAACCGGTTTCATTTTCTGAATACGACCGTAGAAAGAACCGCTGAAAGCACCGGAGAAGCGGTAACGATTTCCGCCGGCAGTTATGACATCGGGGAAGATATCGAAGAAGGCAGGTATCAAATCGGCGGGGGTGACACCAGTGCCGGAGCACTCGTCACATACGACTCGGAAGGGACACGTCTCGTGGAAGTCACTTTGGGTTATTTTTCAGATCAGATGGTTTTGGATTTGACGGACGGTATGCAGCTCGACTATAAAGTGAGGGACGGAGAAATCGAGCTCACACCGGTTGAGGACATCATACTGAGTGAAATAGAAAATGGAAATATCATTATCCCTTCCGGTGTTCATGAAATCGGCAGACATCTGGAGGCGGGGGAATATTCGCTTGTCACCGATGAACTGCCAGTGCAGCGTGCTGACGGTGAAAAAGACGTTTACGTCAATTATTTGTCGACATATTCTTATATCGCTAATGAGCCGCTGCTTGAAGAAGAGGGCATGGATACTGAAGAATTGCTTGTCACTTTGAATGAAGGTGATATGATTATTACAGAGTATCCAATAACAATCAGGAAAGAGTGAATCGGTAATGGAATTTTATAATTATCAGAAAGAAAATGTTGAGGCAACACCTGAAAGAGTGTTTGAATTCGTCAACGATGATGTAAAACTGCAGGAGATTTTCAGCATAGTGGATAATATTGAATATAATACAACTGAAAAAAGAAATGAAGGTACAAAATTCCGGACGACTTTGAATGTTAAAGGGAAAACGTATCGTTTCCGCAGTGAAATCATTGAATATCAGGCAGACAGAAAGATCACGGTCCGTTCAAGGTTGAAGCAGGGGGACGTGCTGACACACTTCACTGTCGTTCCGAATAACGGCGGCGTGGATATTTCAGTCCGCTCGGAACTCCGCAACGGCAAGATGGGTGCAAAAGTGCTTGTCACAACGATGAAGCCGGTCGTAAATATCGTTATGAACCGCGAGCTGAACAAATTTATCGGTCATATAGAAAAATAAATGATTGCATGAAAACAAGTCTTTTTACTGGCTTGTTTTTTTATTTTAACGACAATAGAAAAATTTTATCTTTATTCCTAGTATATTACTATGTATAATGTTAATCGAAAGGGATGATAATTATGAAAAGATTACATATTTTGTTATTTGGGATGTTGCTGCTGCTCTCAGCCTGTGCAGATGACAGCGATGTTGAAGAATCGGCTGAAGAAGATACGGCAATCGAAGAAACGACTGACGAGGAGATCACTTTCAGTCTGCAGGCATTGCCGAGCTCACTCGACCCGCATGCAGCGAATGACGGCTATTCCTTATATGTCATGACGAACATTTATGAAACACTTGTAAAGCTGAATCAGGACCTTGAGCTGGAACCGGGTCTTGCCGAGTCTTATGAACAGGTCGATGATACGACTTGGGAATTTGTTCTGCGTGAAGGTGTCACGTTCCATGACGGCAGCGAATTCAACGCTGAAGTGGTCAAGGCCAATCTGGACCGTGTCCGGGATGAGGCAGTCGGTGCGCCTTTGGAATTTTTATTTACAGAGATTTCGGAAGTGGAAATCATCGATGACTACACCGTTCAAATACATACGGATGAACCGTTTGCGGCACTGCCGGCGCACCTGGCGCATCCCGGCGGACATATGATCAGTAAAGAAGTCATCGACGCGGATTATGCGCAGATGGAAGAGGGCGGCGACCCGCTGACAGAAGTGCACAAAAATCCTGTAGGTACAGGTTTTTTCGAATTTGAAGAAGTTGTTGAAGGGGATCACGTCACACTCGTCAGAAATGATGACTACTGGGGAGAGGCGGCAAGCCCATCAGAAGTGACGTTCAAAGCGGTACCGGAAGATGCGACAAGAATCGCTGAATTATCAACGGCAGATGCAGATCTGATCTACCCGGTGAATCCGAGTGACGTCGAACAGATTGACAGTACGGACGGCACTTATGTTGAACAGAACCAAAGTGCAAATATGACTTATATGGGCTTCAACACTGAAGTCGAGCCGTTTGATAATGCGGATGTCAGACGTGCGATTGCGATGGCGATCAACAAAGAAGACATCATCAATGAAATGCTTGAAGGGATACCTGAAGTGGCGACGACACCGCTGAACCCGACAGTGAACGGCTACAGTGAAAATATCGAGCCGGTCGAGTATGATGTCGAAGGTGCGAAAGAATTGATCGAAGAAGCGGGATACGGCGACGGCTTTACTGCTGAAATTCTTGTCAGAGACAGAACGACTGCAGATATCGCGACGTTTATCCAGGGGGAGCTTGAAGCATTGAACATCGATATTGAAATCAATCAGATGGAGTCCGGTGCGTATCAGGAATATACAGCCGACGGCAACCACGATATATTCATGGGTGCTTGGGGAACTGTGACACTGGATGCAGACTATGGCCTGTACCCGATGTTCCACTCGGATAATATCGGTGCACCGGGCAACAGAACCCGCTATGTCAACGAAGAGGTGGACACACTGCTGGATGATGCGAGAACGGAAACGGATGAAGAGATGAGAATGCAGCTGTATGAAGATGCCCAGCAGATCATAGTGGACGAAGCACCGCTTGTGCCGATTTATCATTCCGTGCTCCTTGCGGGACTGCAGGAAGATTTATCCGGCTATTATCAGTATCCGAGCAGCTTCCCTTATTTAAAAGATTTGACGAGAGAATAAAAAATACCCAAAACATGAAAATTTTTATGGCTGTCTATTCATCTTATTGGTATAGTAATAATATAGAAAAAGATTGAATGGAGGTTTACCATGGAAGTCGTTACAGCTGAAGATTATGATGGTATGAGCAAAGAAGCAGCAAAATTTATATATGAGGCAATTGTAGAAAATCCAAACATCACACTCGGTTTGGCAACGGGATCGACACCACAAAAAATGTATCAATACCTGGCGGATATGCTGAATGAAAACAATATAGATCTCTCGAATGTGCACACAGTGAATCTCGATGAATATGTCGGGCTTGATGACGACAACGCACAGAGTTATCATTACTTCATGCTTGAGGAATTTTTCAATAAAGTGAATATTCCTTTGGAGAACACACATATACCGGATGGTAAAAGTGAAGATCTGGAAGCGGAAGTCGCAAATTTCGAGAAAATAATCGAAGACCTCGGCGGCATCGACCTGCAGTTACTCGGCGTCGGCCGTAACGGTCACATCGGCTTTAACGAACCAGGTACTCCGTTCGATAGCAGAACTCAGGTCGTCAGCCTCACGGATGTGACGATCAAAGACAACTCAAGATTCTTCGACAAGATTGAAGACGTGCCGACACGCGCACTCTCCATGGGACTTGAGACGATCATGGATGCCAAATCCATCCTGTTCCTCGCTTCCGGAGAAGCGAAAAGGGATGCGGTCAATTCACTGATCAACGGTGAAATCACTGAAGAAATTCCGGTGACAATTTTACAGAAGCACGATGATCTGACAGTAATGCTCGACAAAGATGTCCTGGGCGAATAAAGATCATCAGCTTATTAAGAACGCGGGCTCAATATGAGTCTGCGTTCTTTTTGTTGGTTTTTTGGGCGGTGCCCGACATCTTTTTTGCACCATGTCGGGGCCGGCTCGTGCCATCGTTATTCTGCCATGGCACGAGAAGCTGTGTGCCGCGCCATCGTTATTCCGCCATGGCACGAGCCACCACGGGTCCCCGGCCCCCGTCCTTAATCCCACTAAAAACCAAAAAGAACCGGCCCCGCACGAGGGGCCGGCTATACTCAAAAAGCTACTCGCCTTTATTAAATTTTTTAATGTTTTTGATGATGCCTTTATCCGTCGACAGGATGCTGCCTTTATAAATCCTTGCTGCAAAGTAGACGGCGATGGCGACGGTAACGATGACAATTACGATACCGATCCATACAGTCAAATGTGATGTGCCTTCATCCAGCACTCTGAGCGGCATAACAAATGGTGTAAAGAACGGAAAGTAGCTGGTGATTTTTACAAGCATGTTATCCGGATTGAATAAGTTGAACATCCCGAGATACATCCCCCCGATCGACATCAGTGTGATTGGCAGCAGTGCCTGCTGCAGGTCTTCCATCCGGCTTACGAATGAACCGAGCAGGGCGGATACTGATAAATAAAGGACCAGTCCCAGCAGTAAAAATACCAGGCTGTAAATGATCATCGGCAGTGTACGGTCGTCTGATTCCAGACCGAACTCTGAAATGATTGCACCGATATCGACCAGGTAAATCACCGCAATAATTGTCAGTACAAAGAAAAATAACTGGGTCAGACTGACGCACATGATGGCGAGAATTTTCGCAAACAGATGATTGACCGGTGATACGCTTGAGACAATCATTTCAATCACCCGGGATGATTTTTCCATCGCGATTTCAGTACCAATCTGGCTTGCGTAGTTGATGACGACAAAGAACATGACAAACACAGTGATATAAAAAATAACAATGTTCAAATAGTTCGGTTCGTCCATTTCGCCTGCGCCGCCGGCTTCTTCATCCGCCATCGATTCAGCAGTTTGGAAATCGACATCGATTTCAGCTGCCATCAATCCGGCTTCTTCTTCGGTCAGATCCAGTGAATTGACTACCATCTGACGGTTGACCGAATCGAGGGCCATTTCAATTTCTGTCTGCTGCCCGCTGCTGATTTCACTGTCGCTTTCGACTGTCGCAGTAATCGGCACGGTATCCTCAACTGTCAGGAGAATGTCACCGTCACTGTCCGTCACACTGATTTCTTCACTGATTTCTGACATGACGGCTGAAAACTGCACCGTAAATTCCTCGGAGGCTTCGAGTTCGATCGTACTTATTTCTTCTGATGAATCGAACAAATTCATGATCTTATCGAAATTCCCTGCCAGTATGATCAGCAGCATCACAATGAGTGTCGTGATGATGAACGACTTCGCTTTGACTTTGGATAAATACGTATGCCAAAAAGTAGTCTTGAATTTATTCATATTGACGACCCACCTTCGCAATGAAGATATCGTTCAGTGAAGGTTCCAACACCTGGAATCGTTTGAAGTAGCCGATCTTGATGATTTCATTGTAAATATCTTCGGCATATTTCTCTTCTTCTATTTTAATGACATTTTTATTTCTCTTCTGCTTCATCTCGAGCACGCCCGGAAAATCTTTTAAAAATGAAATGTCATGTCTGCCTTCGATGATCAGTTCCTTTTGACCGAAGTCGGATTTGATATCATCGATGTTTCCGCTGACGACCTGCCGGCCTTTATTTAAAATACATAACTCTTCGCACAGTTCTTCCACATGGTCCATGCGGTGTGTACTGAAAAGAATCGTTGCGCCGTTGTCATTCAGGTTTTTAACCGCTTTTTTCAAAATCTCCACGTTGACGGGATCGAGTCCGCTGAATGGCTCATCGAGGATGATGAGTTCTGGTTCATGAATGATCGAAGCGATCAGCTGGATCTTCTGCTGGTTACCCTTTGACAGCTTCTCTATTTTCTTCTGTTTATTTTCTGGGACTTCAAATTCTTCCAGCCAAAAATCAAGCTGCTTGTCGATATCCGATTTCTTCATGCCTTTAAGCTTCGCAAGATACTGAATCTGTTCGTCGACCTGGAGCTTCGGATGCAGCCCCCGCTCTTCAGGGAGATAACCGATTTTATCAGTCATCGAATAATCGATTTTCTTATCATTATATGTAATATTTCCGGCAGTCGGTGTGAGCAGACCTAAAAGCATTCTGAAAGTGGTCGTCTTTCCTGCGCCGTTGCCACCAAGAAAACCGTACATGCTGCCGTTTGGTACTTCAATATTTATATCATCTACAGCTGTAAAATCATCAAACGTTTTTGTTAAATTTGAAAGTACAAGACTCATTTTTATTCCCCCCTTGGTAGAAATTAGTTTATCATATTAGGGTAGGCTCTAAACAGTCATAACGAAAATATATATGATAGAGGAATATATTATGGAAAATAAAGAACGCACAGCTTCTTTCAAAGATTTCATGGCACTGCTGAAAGAAACTAAAGTAAATAAAGGGATGTTCATCGCTGGTATCGTGCTGTCATTTTTCGGTATGATCGGCTCATTGATTGTACCGCTGTTGACCCAGTCGTTCATCGACGGATTCAATACCGAAATGTTCACTGCAGGCATCGCAGCCGTTATCATCGCACTGTTTCTCGTCAGTGCCGTACTCGATGGTTTCGCATATTACATACTGGCGAAAGTCGGTCAAAAGATTATTATGCGTCTCCGGGAACTCGTATGGGATAAATTTTTAAAGCTGCCGGTAAAATATTTCGATGCTACAAAGAGTGGCGAGTCGGTCAGCCGTCTCGTAAACGACACTGCAATCATCAAAAATCTGATCACCTCCCACTTTCCGCAGGTGATCAACGGTACGCTGTCGATCGTCGGTGCGGTCATCATTTTATTCATACTGGACTGGAAGATGTCGCTCATCATGTTCATCGCGGTGCCGATCTCAATCGTCATCATTTTGCCGCTCGGCCGCCGCATGGGTAAAATCTCAAAACAGCTGCAGGACGAAACAGCTGCATTTACCGGCACATCACAGGAAACGCTGAGTGAAGTCCGTCTGATGAAATCGTTCAACGGCGAGGCGTATGAACGGGAAACAGGACAAAAAGGTATTAATAAACTGTACGGATACGGCATGAAAGAAGCGGTGATCAACGCGCTCCTTTCACCGGTCATGTCGACAGTGATGATGCTGGTCATCATTCTGATCATTGCCTACGGCGGACTGCGTGTGGCCGACGGCACGATGACAATCGGTACGATGGTCGCCTTTTTGCTGTATCTCTTCCAGATCATCATGCCGATGACGATGTTCGCGATGTTTTTTACCGAGATGAATAAAGCCCTCGGTGCCACTGAAAGAATCATTAAAATACTCGACATGGAAGATGAACCGGATGCGGGCACGCGCTCTGAAAATAGTGTGCACTTCAACAGCCTCGAGTTTGAAAATGTGAGCTTCGGCTATATTGAAGATGCATCGGTCCTTCAGAACATTTCATTCAGGGCGGAACCGAATCAGAAAGTCGCCTTCGTGGGCCCGAGCGGCAGTGGCAAGTCGACAATATTTTCACTCATTGAAAGATATTATGAAATAGATTCAGGACGCATATTAATCGACGGCAGCGATATAACAAGTATCCCGCTGTATGATCTGCGTAAAAATATCGGCTATGTCGCACAGGAAAGTGCGATCGTCTCCGGCACGATCCGTGATAATATTACTTACGGGCTGAATCCAGAAGAGTACACGGAAGCAGGCATCCAACATGCGATTGAAAGTTCATACGCTGCTGAGTTCATACAGGAACTGGACGACGGCATGGAGACTGAAGTGGGTGAAAGGGGCATCAAGCTGTCCGGCGGCCAGCGCCAGAGAATCGGCATCGCACGGGCATTTTTAAAAGACCCTGAAATATTGATGCTGGACGAGGCGACTGCAAGCCTTGATTCACGCTCTGAACGGTTTGTCCAGGAAGCGCTGGATGAGCTGATGGAAGGACGCACGGTACTGGTCATTGCACACCGTCTCAGCACGATCATCAATTCAGACAATATATTCTTCATTGAAAACGGTCATTTAACCGGCAGCGGTAGCCACGCTGAGTTGATGAAGACACATGCCATGTATAAAACATTTACCGACCAGCAATTTACACAGGATAAGAGGTAATTATTGTGATAGAACTGTATCATGCATTTGCACCGATCATACCGATCTTTATAGTATTACTGATCGGTATCGTCATCGTGTTTTTAACTTTAAATAAATCTTCAGGACGTGAAGCGGACAACTTCAAAAGGAAAGTCACCCTGCTAATATATATCGGGTTTACGGGCACAATAGTCGGCATGATACTTGTCACATTGATGCCGACGGATTATCCGAATCAGCTCATCCAGCTGATCCCTTTTTTAAGTATTATGGAAACTCTGCAGTTTGCAACGCTGAGAGGAATCGTGAATTCACTCGTAATGAACATCATTTTATTTGTCCCGTTCGGTTTCTTTTTATATATAATGACAAGAAGAGCACTGCTTACAACAGTCTTCGCATGTCTGATGTCTATATCGATTGAAGTGCTGCAGTATGTACTGCCGATCGGCCGGATTTCCAACGTTGACGACGTCATTTTAAACACCCTGGGCGGAATTATAGGAATGTTGTGCGGAGTACTTGTTTTAAAGTTACAGATTGTTTATAATATTCTCACAACGGGAAAAGGCAGAATAACTAAATAATACAAAAAGGGGTTGTGCAATGTGTATGCAAATCTAACAAATGTTGCACTCTTAGAAAATGAACGGATTGGACCCGGCTTAATCGGAACGATTGAATTTGAAAGCGACGGACAATATATTTTCCAGGGTGCACTGATACCGACAACTGAACGATTATTCGTAAATCTGGAGAGAGGCGATGAAGGGGTGACCCGCCACCAGATTGATTATACGGAGATATCGATTGTCACTGTAGAGCAAAGAGCGTTATCAGGCAAAATTTTAAATTTTTGGATTGATGACAAAGTGGAAGTTTCCATGAATGTATCTTCAGAAAAGAATTTGAAAAAATTTATGGAGTTCTACAGAAAACACAGAGCACGTGCATTGAAGTTTGAAAAAATGCGTTATGAAAAAACACATCAAATATAGAAAAGGCCGGTTATCAACCGGTCTTTTTATTGTATAATGGAGGGGATATTTTTTAGGAGTAGTGGATATGAAAATTAAAGGTTTACTGATAATCGTCCTTGTCCTTGTTTTTACCGGCTGCAGCAATTTCAGGGAAGTCAGCGTTTCTGAAGACGGGGAAGACCGTCGTATAAAAGTCGATAACACAGGTGAGGTGGAAATCCCTGCAGAACCGGAGCGTCTGGTTTTACTCAGACCGGTGGATGTTTTGAATGCGGATCTTCTGGATGCTAATATCTCTGCGGTGACGGCGAGCGTTGAAAACAACACTTTTGTAAATGAACATCTTGATGATGTGGAATACATAGAATATGAGGATTTTGAAGCGGTCAGCAATGTCAATCCAGACGTCATCGTCACAAGCAGTCAGGACGTGCACAGCACCGATTATGAGGACATCGCCCCGACACTCCCCTTGAACTACAGCGGTGAACTGATGAGTGCATACAGAGACCGGATCTACCTGATCCAACTGAACAAGATGGGTGTCATTTTAGGTGAACAGGAAAAGGCAGAGGCGCTTGCCGATGACTGGATGGAAAGGATGACCGAGCACCGGCAGAAACTGACCTTCAATCCTGCCGCTTTAGAAGCGGCAGTGCTCGTTCAGGGAGAAGATGGTTTTTATTTATATAATGAATATTCCGCCTACGGCACGGAAGTGATGTACGATGTTTTAAATTTCAATGTGGCTGAAGATGTGCAGGATACAATCGGCGAGGCGCCTTTCAAACAGTTTGAAGTGTCTGAACTAAAAGGCATCGAGACCGATTATGTTTTGGTAAATAAAAAACCGGAAACCGATGCGGAGGCGCTGCGAGAGGAATTGTCCGGCGCTTTGAATCTGGAAGGTGAGCGCGTACTGATCGTTTCTGCGGATGATTTTATAACGAATGATCTGATCTCGCTCGAAGGACAGACAAACATCATATTGGAACAGCTTGAGTAAAGTGGATGCCGTGACGGGCCCGCTTTTTATATGTATGATAAAACTATTAAGGACGGTGATATGATAATGAATCAGAATATATATCCTGAAGAATTCGGTTATCATTTCTCTTTTAAAAACTTTGAGCAGATTTACAGGCAGACAATTTCTGCGTTTAAAAAGCAGATGTCGATGGATGATTTCGTCGAAGCCGCTGCAGATTTTGAAGAGGGTACTGATAAATTCAATTTAAAGCATCAATCACAGCTGGAGCCCGGAGTGAAGCGGTATTGCTGGGTGGATGATAAGACCGAGCGGATGATCGTGACCGCTTTTAACAATGAAGGTGAAATCATCGGTGTCCAATTTGATATTTATGAGAAGTTCAAGACGGACCGGGAGCTGACAATCAACAGGTATCAGCTGCCGTTTACCGAAGAATGGTTTGTTCTGTGGGGCGGCACGAACAATTTTGTCAATTATCATTATCCGCACAGACACCAACGTTATGCGTATGACTTCATCCGGAAAATAGGCGGCAGGGCGCATGACGGCAACCCGGATGAACTCACGTCCTATTATGCTTTCAACCGGCCCGTGGCAGCGCCGCGGGCGGGGAAGATCGTCAGAATATTGGACGGGATCCCTGACAATGAACCGCTGAAGATGAACCTTGATGCGCCGGAAGGCAATGCAATCATCATCGAACATGATAATAATGAGTATTCACTGCTTGCTCATCTCAGAAAAAATTCGATTCTTGTTGAAGTGGGAGATGCGGTCGAAACGGGCGAAATGATTGCCCAGTGCGGCAACAGCGGTGCGTCTGATATGCCGCACCTTCATTTCCATGTGATGAACGGTATAGAGCCGCATGAATCCGACGCCATCAGAATCCAGTTCGCATCCGGCCGTGAACCTGTGCAGGGTGACACTGTGAGAGGGAGAAAATGATGGAAATAACAGTGAACGGTCCTTACCGTTTTAGTGAAACACTTGATTATATGAAGAAGCAGGATGACTGTCTGTATAAAGTCATCGATGATGAAATTTATAAGGCGGAGTGGTTTAGCGGTAAAAAGGTGCTGATGAGGCTCTGTGCATCTGACGGCGGTGTGAATATCGAGACGCTTGTCAATGATGGCGCGGGAGCTGAGGAGATTGAGAAATACTGCGAAGAATGGCTGGATCTCGATTATGATCTGGATGAATTTTATCAATTTGCGAAGGGCGATAAACGCCTCAGCGGTCTGATTGATGCTCACTATGGATACCGCATGGTCGGAAAAGTGGATATTACCGATGCCTTTCTGTGGTCCATACTCGGCCAGCAGATTACGAAAAGTTTTGCCTACGTATTGAAAAGAAGGGTAATCGAGTACTGCGGTCATTATATTGAATATGAAGGTGAGAAGTTTTATCTGATGCCGGATGCAGGCGAGATTGCTGCGATCGACAGTGAAGTGCTGCGGGAGATGCAGATATCCACACGGAAGACTGAATACATTAAAGGTGTACTCGCGAGTGTGGCGTCCGGGGAGTTATCGAAATCATATTTGGAATCATTCGGGGATTACGATGAAGTATTCAAACATCTGACTTCGTTCCGCGGCATCGGACCGTGGAGCGCCAACACGGTTTTGATGCGCGCGCTGAGATTCAGAAACGCCGTCCCCATCGGAGACGCGGGCATAAAAAATGCCATCAAACACGTTGATGATCTGGACGCCGCCCCGTCAAAAGAATATATCAATGAAATTACCGACGAGTGGGGCCGGTTCGGCATGTATGGCACACTTTATATGTGGAGCGCGCTGGGAGGTTGATGGGGTGGCCATTACGTTATCCCTTTGTTCAGCTTTTCTAATAGCTGATCCGTTTTTTATTCTGCTCCAGAAGATGACGAATAGTTGCCATCCAATCCACATCATGCGGACTCGCAACGCATGAAAAGAGCCCATCAGTATTCGCTGTACTGGTGGGCTTTGTGCTGTCATCAAACAATTCTTTACGTTACGCAAATTAATTATGACACATCATCACTTTTACAATGAACTACCGGTTCACCAATACTAACTTATACCTTTTTAAAAAGAATGCAATTAATGCAACGACTAAGATGACTCCAAAAACAATTTGTTCTGATAGAATTAATGCTTCGTAGTTGGCGAAGGACGTAAAATCCAGAATACCAAGCGCTTTCGTCAGCAGATAAATCATCAGAGCAACAAACAGGACACTTAGTATTTTACCGGGAATTGTCTCTTCCACTTCGATAACATCCCCCTTTTCAACTCTTATCTGATTATTACGCCCAACCGGTTGAAAGTATTTTAACTTTCCTTCACTCTCTGTTATTGGGATTGTCATTTCCTGTGAACCGTATAGTGATCCAACAGATTTTCCGTTGAATTTTAATCGTACCGGCATAAAGGCACTGAAAATCCAAAGTTTTCTTTTAACAGTAATCTGCATAACTCCTCCTCCTAAAAGTGATATATATTGATTCTCTTTTTCACTTATATTTCTAAATCAATAACAATAAAATTATCATACTTATTGAAAACAGGGATATAGTCCAGAGAGGTATATTAAAAATTTTATCCAGCAAATATGCGCCTCCTTAATGTTCTTTATTCATAGATAATGGATTCCAAGGGTGCTTCATCATCGTTTATATAAAAATTCAGCGTATCGATTGCCGGACTCTGATTGAGCTCAATCGTCTGTACAGCAATATCTTCACTTTCACCAGGTTCATAAAAATGTATATTCAATACATTCCCTTCTTCATTTACAGTAACCTCACTGTCTTGTTCAATATAGGCATATATAACATTTTCTGATGAATCACTATCCACCATGAATATATCGCCCTGTTCAGGTTTTCCTGTAATTGCCGGATCCAATTCACCTTCGTAGCTCTTATTAACCGTAGAAACTTCGCTCGTGCTGCTGCATGCTGACATTAGGCATAACGATAAAAATAGTATTGAAAAATATTTAATAATATATTCACCCTTATATTTTTAATTAATCTGTAACTCAACGTAAACGCTTTACAGTAAAGACTCTTCCAAGTGCCCGTAAAGAATTATATAAATCCAAAACGACACAGAGGCTGTAAAAAAGAATATTATTCTTACTAAAAGTGAAGAAATATTAAAGTATTCCGCAATACCGCCGCATACTCCAAACAAAGCTTTATCAGTGGATGATTTTCTTAACTTTTTCGACATGAAGTATATCCTCCGTTTTTAATTAAATACTACCATATACAGTAAGCGTTTACAAAATGAGTTAAAAAGGTATACTTAAGTTATTAAATGTTTCATCTCCAATCTCCTAATAGGAAAATGATAAATTAAACCATATTATTAATTTTCATCAGATTATAACATTCTGAATTGTAGTATATAATGATTTTATTAATCCGTTAATCAAACGACTGATGTGTATCGATTTAGAAATTAGTATTCTGACTATTGACAATTTTATGAACAAAAGGATGAAATTTAACTAATAATGTAAATATAAGGAGGGGTAACGTGAAACTAAACAAGCTTTTGTTTTTAACCACTGTTTTTGTATTTGCGTTAGTTTTAGCAGCATGTGGTAACGGAGGCGGTACTTCTGATGAAAGCCCAGAAGAAAGCTCAGAAACTACAGAAGAAAGTACCGAAAGTACTGAAGAAGGAACTGGTAGTGAAGGCGAAGATGCTGAAGCAGAAGAAAGTACTGACTCGGGCGCGGATGAAAGTACAGATACAAGTGCAGATTCTGAACCAGCAGAATCTGAACCAAAAGTGACTGAGTTTGAACCAGCATTTCCAGAACAGACAAGAGCACCTGAAGTAGAGACTGAAGCAGAACTTGATGTGGAAGTTGTTGCTGAGGGTCTTGGCGTGTCCTGGGGTATGGAAGAGTTTGATACAAACCGCTTACTTGTTACACAAAGAGATTCAGCAGAACTTCTTATTATAAACCTTGAAGATGGTTCTGTTTCAGATCCAATCGAAGGCACACCGGAAGTAAACAACGAAGATCAAGGTGGTTTACTTGATGTAACCATTGCACCTGATTTTGACGAATCCAGATTAGTATTTATGACGTTTGCCGAAGATATTGAAGGTGGCACTGTAACTGCTGTTGGTAAAGGTATTTTATCAGAAGATGAAGCCTCACTTGAAGATTTTGAAGTGATCTTCCAGGCAGTACCGGCATATGATGGTACCCTACACTATGGTGGACGTATCATCTTTGATGATGATGGCAACCTATTCTTAACGACCGGTGAGCGTTCAGATGATCCAATTCGCGAACGTGCCCAAGATTTGGAGGCTTACCTGGGTAAAGTGATTCACATTACACAGGGTGGAGAACCGGTGGATACGAATCCATTTATTGAAGATGAAGACGCACTGGATGGTATTTACAGCTACGGTCACCGTAATATTCAAGGTGTGGACTACCACCCTGAAACAGGAGACTTATGGATTGTTGAGTTCGGTCCACAAGCCGGGGATGAACTGAATATTATTGAGCCAGGTAATAACTATGGATGGCCAATTGTTTCTTATGGTATCGAGTACACTGGTGAATTAATCAATGAGGGTATTTCTGAACATGATGCACAGGGCTTTGTTGAACCAGTATATTATTGGGATCCAACAAGTGCACCAAGTGGTATGTCATTCTATGATAACGACGCAATTCCTGAATGGGAGAACAACTTGTTCATCGGTGGTTTAGCACCGAACTATATTGTACGTGTCGTTATAGAAGATGACATCATCGTGGGAGAAGAACGTCTATTAACTGAAGAAGGCGAACGTTTCCGTGATATTCTTGTAACTGAGGATGGCTCGCTTATTGCAGCCACTGATGGCGGTCTGATTTATGAGATTACTGCAGCAGGTGAAGGCACAGAAGAAGACGACGCTGAATAATTTATTATTCTCTAAAAGCACCCAACCTTATGTCAATGTCATTAAATTAAAGGGCTTGACAGTATTAAAGAAGCACGCATTCATGGAAATCCATGAATGCGTGCTTCTTCTGTGCAGATTGGCAATATAAAGGGGATATTATTGAAATGACTCGAGGGATGCACAGAACTAAGGAACCCCCCTACAAGCGCATGCTTCAAATGTTTGCCCAGAAAGGGCACTCCCAATTTTTCGGGCTTGCGCGGCAATTCCCATGGTTTTTATTTCCCCTGATCATCCTTATCTTTATCCTTGCTGTTCTGCGGTACTTCCCGTTTGAAAGCAACGGTGAGGCTGACGACGACAATGACGACGAGCCCAATCATGAGCGGGATTCTGAATTGTTCTGAGATACTGTCATGCAGGAAATAGTAAATTGCGATTGCTGCGATAAAAGTGAGTAGGAAATTGAGCCATTTATAAGCTTTAGTGTTCATAAAGCCCTCCAATGTAATTATTTATACATAATGATTATTAGTCATCCATTTTTAATAATGTTATCATAAAAGTAAGTCATAAAATTATTAATTAGGAGGATTTAATCATGAATTATATTATGAGCGTTCAACTGCTCCCGCAGCATCCAAGTCAAAGTAAATCTTACTCTTATATTGACAGCTCAATCGATATCATTGAAAACAGCGGTCTGACTCACTTTGTCGGCCCGATGGAAACGACAATCGAAGGCAGTATAGATGAATTGCTGAACCTGGTGAAAAAATTGAACAGCCATCTTAATGAAGAAGGCTGCGACAGTGTCATCACCAACATCAAGCTGGTTCAGTCCAACGAAAAAGTAGAAATCAAAGATATTTTACAAGACTATTATGAGTTTGATGAAGAAGAATAAAACCGATTAAACATGTAACGGGGTGGAAGTGTGGCAAAATGTCCGATGTGCGGCCATCAGTGGACGTATAAACAAAAATTGCTGGGATATGCATTAAAACCCAGGACGCGGATAAAATGTCCGGACTGTAAAGAATATATAGAGCCTGCCACCATATCGGTCATTTTCGACTATTTGGCGGTCATCGTACTGGCGGCACTCGTCTTTTTAGTCGTCCCGTTCATGCATCTGCCGGTAAACACTTCAGTGTTGATTACCGGCATACTGATTACAGTATATATATTCCTGTTTATACCACTCACAGTAAAATTCAAAAAATACGATTATAATGTAAAGACACCCGAATGACGGGTGTCTTTATTTTTAAGTATTTTCATAATAAACTTCGCCTTTTACGATGGTCATCATGAGTGACTGATTTTCGTCATATATAACCAGATCCGCAGGGTAGCCCGCTTTGATGAGTCCTCTGGAATCCAGCATATCGAGTGATTTCAGTGCATTATAAGAAGTCATTTTTACAATATCCGTCCAGCCGCAATCCGTAAATTCGAACATATTTTTAACGGCCTGTTCCATCGTCAGAACGCTGCCTGCCAAAGCACCGCTCTCAAGGCGGGCTTCATTGCCGGTGACATGAACGTTCTGGCCGCCGAGGTCGTACTCACCGTCCGGCAGTCCCTGAGCGCGCATGGCGTCAGTAATCATGATCATTCTTGAAGAAGTGATATTGTCATAGGCGAGACGCACCATTTCAGGATTCGAATGCACACCATCGGCAATGATTTCTACATAGGCACCACCCAAATAACTGTAGCCGACGACACCGGGCTCTCTGTGATGGAGGCCACGCATGCCGTTATAAAGATGGGTGATATGTCTGAGGCCGTGACTGTAAGCCGCTTCCAGCTGCTGATAAGTCGCATCAGTGTGTCCGGCAGACGGGAGGATGTTCAAGTCATCCAGGGCATTCAAAAACTCAAAATCCGGATCTTCTTCCGGCGCATAGGTGATCAGACGGATCTGATGATTCGACAACTCCTGCAGTCTGCGCATCTCATCCGCATCCGGGGAGAGTATGAATTTCGGATCCTGGGCACCGGGATGTTTGGTGGATATGAACGGGCCCTCCTGATGAATGCCGAGCATTTCAGCGCCGCCGCGGTATTTATAATCCGATAAATTTTTAAGAGATGCCCTGACATTTTCGAATGTGGCAGTCATCGTCGTAGCCAGAAAAGAAGTCGTCCCTGTTGTCGGCAGGTGACTGCTGATCTTTTTAATGAAATGCTCGTCCGCGTCCATTGCATCGACGCCGTCCGCCCCGTGAATATGAATTTCAAATGCTCCCGGCAGAAGGTATTTTCCGCCGCCGTCGATGATTTTATCCGCTGCGGGCACGTCCGGCATCCGTCCGGCAGAAGAAATCCTTTCCCCCTCGATTAGCAGCCATTTATTTTCAAATTCAGCTTCATGTGTAACGAGTGTTATATTTTCTATTAGTAAAGACATTACAGACTCCTTTTGAAATAAATTTCACAAAATAAATTATGGTAAATGAAATGTGTGTATTTATACATTTTATTCTATGTGGTATATTTATGTGAGAAATATTGTATTACATAGTAGTTTATCATTAAACAATTTAGGGGGAAAACAATGTTACGTTACATTCAAAACATGGGCCGTGCCTTCATGTTTCCAGTGTCAGTTTTGCCGGCAGCGGCTTTGCTTGTAGGTCTTGGTTTTATCATAATTGCCATCAATGATGCCTTTATCGGGTGGGAATATTTAAATGTCATCGTTGAATTTGTCCAGTCCGGAGGAACTGCGGTGCTTGATGCGCTGGCGATTCTATTTGCCGTAGGTCTGGCGTTTGGGATGACAAAAGACAAAAGTGGTGCCGCAGCAGTTACCGGACTCGTATCATTTACGGTTGTAACGCAAATGCTGCAGCCTGAAAGTGTCGCTGCTATACAGGGCATTGAAGTCACAGAAGTGGGCGCAGCATTTGATGTGATTGAAAATAACGTGTTGATCGGTATTGTGACCGGGTTGATTTCTGCAGGGTTGTACAATAGATTCAGTGATGTCAAGCTGCCTGATTACTTAGCTTTTTTCAGCGGGAGAAGGGCAGTGCCGATCATTGCCGCTTTTACGATGGTTCTGGTTACCGGAGTACTGCTTTTCGTGTGGCCGTTCCTTTATGATCTCCTATTCAATTTTGGCCAGTGGATCAGTGGGCTGGGCAGCATTGGTGCGGGCTTATATGGATTCTTTAACAGGTTGCTCATTCCGACAGGTCTTCATCACGCACTGAATTCAGTATTCTGGTTTGACACAGTCGGTATTAACGACATCGGTAATTTCCTCGCTTCGGAAGGTGAACAGGGAATCACCGGACGTTATCAGGCCGGGTTCTTCCCGACTATGATGTTCGGTCTGCCTGGTGCGGCTCTCGCGATGTATCACACTGCTAAGACCGAGTACAGGAAAGCTGCAGCTTCAGTTTTACTTGCAACAGCGTTCACTGCATTCTTAACAGGTGTCACGGAGCCTTTGGAATTCTCATTCATGTTCCTTGCGCCATTGCTCTATATCGTACATGCATTACTTACAGGCTTCTCCATGTTTGTCGCTGCATCGTTTGAGTGGACCGCCGGGTTTTCATTCAGTGCAGGCGCGATTGATTACGTACTCAGTTATTTCAATCCGATTGCGAGTCAGCCATATATGCTCATTGTTCAGGGACTGGTATTCTTTGCAATCTATTATTTCCTGTTCAGAATAATCATTTCAAAATTTGACCTGCTTACACCGGGCCGTGATGCATCCATCATCAGCGCGGAAGAGGAGAGGGATGAAGCATCGGATGATGCTGCTGACGCCGGGCGTGTGGCACCGAGCAAATACACTGATAAAGCTGATAAACTATTAATCGGTCTCGGCGGCAAAGAAAATATCGACACGATCGACTACTGTACGACGCGCCTCCGCATCAACGTCAATGATAATTCAAAAGTTGACGAAGGGGAACTGAAATCAGCGGGCGCCCACGGTGTCGTCAGACCGGGTAAAAATAATATCCAGGTGGTCGTTGGTACAGAAGTGGAACACGTCGCCGAAGAAATGAAGAAACTTGTATAGATTTTAATTTAAGCACCTCATCCGAGGTGCTTTTTTTATTACGTATGGGTTAAAAGTGATACTATGATATTTAAGAAAAGGGGGGAGCGACTATGTTTTCATTTCAGCATCCGGTCCAGATTCATTTCGGACAGGGCATATTTTCAGAATTGAATAATACTTTATCGTCTTATGATTTTTCTTCTTATGTGATTGTGATGTCGAATTCCCAGATTAAAAATGGCCTGCACCGGTTGGTCGAGTCCCAATTGGGTGAAAAGATAAAAGATGTTGTCACAAATATCGAACCGAATCCGACGCTCGACAATGTACAGAGAATCGTTAATGTCATGGAACAGCACGAAGCGGACTGTGTCATAGCAATCGGCGGGGGCTCGACGATGGATGCTGCCAAGGCGGCATGCGCAGTTTATTTGCAGAGCATAGATATCAATCATCTGCTTGAACATGAAGATTTCTCACACGCCCTGCCGCTGATTGCGATACCGACGACGAGCGGATCGGCTTCTGAAGTGACACCGGTGAGCGTGCTCAGCGATAAATCGAACGGTTTGAAAGTGCCGCTGACCGGCCCGGGCCTTTATCCGACAGCCGCAATCGTCGACCCTGAACTGACTTTGACGTGCCCTCCCGGCATTACGGCGACGTCAGGCATCGACGTTTTGTGCCACGCGCTCGACTGTCTCGGTTCGGTGAATAAAAACCCGATATCCGATGCGATTGCAATTTCTGCGGCAAAACTGGCATTTGAAAATTTG
Source organism: Lacicoccus kunmingensis DSM 17847 (assembly GCF_059568765.1). NCBI lineage: Bacteria > Bacillati > Bacillota > Bacilli > Caryophanales > Salinicoccaceae > Lacicoccus > Lacicoccus kunmingensis. Next base: position 52,358 of record NZ_JCANUC010000010.1, read on the forward strand.
GAGCATGCTTATCACGAACCGATGAATATTGAAGCGCGTGAAAACATGGCACTCGCCAGCATGATGGCAGGCGTGGCATTTTCCCAGACGGGAACGTCAGCGGCACATGCGTTCAGCTATTATCTCACTTCGAATTACGATGTGCCGCACGGAGAAGCGTGTGCATTCACAATGGATGCATGGTATGTCGTCAATGCGAACCTTGATTCAAGGCTGGATGAACATGCTAAAATGATCGGTTTTTCTGACGCCGAAGCACTGAGCGAACGGTTCAACAATATAAAAAAAGAACTCGGACTTGCGCTCACATTTGATGACCTCGGCATCGACCGCGCAGATGTGGAAACGATTGTCGGACGGGGGTTGGAAGCTCAGAACATGAAAAACAACATCGCGCAGCCGAATAAGGAAGAGGTCTTACAATTTTTAAGTGGAAAGTAATTTTGGTATAATAATTTGAAAAATAGAAAAGGGATTGAAAAATGACGGACAAAAAGTACATTAGAGTCGTTGGGGCGGTCATCGTGAATGACGAGGATGAAATATTATGTGCCCAGCGTCCCGAAGGTAAAAACCTCGCATTGAAATGGGAGTTCCCGGGAGGGAAGATTGAAAAGGGTGAAACTGAAACAGAGGCGCTGGTGCGCGAGCTGGATGAGGAGATGGAATGCCGGATCGACGTACTGGATAAAATAACGACAACGGTTTACGAATATGATTTCGGCATCGTTGAACTGACGACGTATTACGCAAATATACTTTCCGGTGAAATCAAAATGCTGGAACATGTGGATATGAAATGGATGAGCCGGGAAAATATCGGCGCACTTGACTGGGCGCCGGCAGATATACCTGCAATAGAACTGATTCAAAACTACAAGGGAGCTATAAAATAAATGAAGGTCGCAATTATAGGCGCAGGCAATGGTGGTATTGTCGCAGCAGCAGATTTAACTGAAAAAGGACATGAAGTCACTTTATACCACTCGAAAAGTGCACTGAAAGATCCGCATCCGAATATTATAGACGGGAATGTGAGTTTCAAGGGCAAGCTGATACATTTCGAACAATATACACAGGACCCGAAACTTGCTGTAGCAGAAGCAGATGTCATCATGACATGTCTGCCTACGAATATACTGCTCGAGATATTCAAAGAAATCGGTCCGCATTTAAAAGACGGACAGATGATCTACATCAATGGCGCAAGCTCGATGTTCAGCATCTTGATCCATCAGTATTTAAAGGAAACAAGACCGGAACTTGAAGTGTACATCGGGGAATCGATGTCACTGACGTATGCTGCAAGATATGACTATACGGCAAATGAAGCGGAAGTCATTTTGTACAGTGAACATAACCTGTTCAGTGCATACCCGGCGGCAAATACGGAAATCATGCTTGAGAAATTGAATACGATGTATGACTGTTTCGTGCCGGCAAAAAACATCATGGAACCGGCACTGAATAACGGCAACCCGGAAAGCCATCCGGCACCAGCGATATTGAATACAGGATTTATCGATAACCATGGCGATGAATTTTATTTGTATAAAGACGGTGTGACGGAACATACAATCAAAGTCATCGAGGAAATCGACGTTGAACGACAGAACATATGTAAGGTGCTGGGCTTCGATGCGGTGGATAAATCCGAGCGCTCCATCCGGAGCAAATACTTTAAGGAAGGTGCGTCGCTGCAGGAGCAGTATAATACGAGCCCGATCTTAAAAGATCTGCTCGGACCGACACATCTTGAAAACCGTTATATCGTTGAAGATGTGACGAACGGTCTGATGCTCTGGAAGAGTATCGCTGAAGCGGTCGATGTGAGAACGCCGACAATCGATTCAATCGTTCATCTGACACGTCTCATGCTGGAAGAAGAATACTTTAAAAATCCATTAACGCTCGAAAGGCTCGGCCTCGATGCAGGTAGGAATCTGAACGAGCAGGTTTAAAATTATATTGATTGAACAGCCGACCTCGGACTGAGGTTGGTTTTTTTTATGGGTTTTGTAAGTGGCCGTGCCATGGCGGCAAAACGACGGCACGAGATGCGATGGCCAGTGCCATGGCGGCAAAACGATGGCACGAGATGAGGTGGCCCGTGCCATGGCAGCAAAACGACGGCACGAGATGCGGCGGCCCGTGCCATGGCGGCAAAACGATGGCACGAGATGCGGTGGCCCGTGCCATGGCGGCAAAACGATGGCACGAGCTCCCACGATCACCACTGAATTTCAACTTTCGCCGCTTTCTTGACCTGCATCAATTTTTAATTCACCAAAACACTCTATAGTTATAAGTAACAGAGGAAACAGCTGACAGATCAACGTTTAAGAGAGATAAATAAAAAATCTTGACCTGGGTCAATTTAATAAAACAGCAAGCGGCTTATAATTAAGTTAATAAAGAAATACAAAAACTATTTGGAGGTCATTTATTTATGAAAACAAATTTAAGAACTGAAGATTTAACGTGTCCGAGCTGCATTAAGAAGATAGAATCAGGCATTGGAAAAACGGAAGGTGTCAGTGATGTCAGCGTCAAATTCAATTTGAACAAAGTCACTGTCGAGCATGATGACACGGTCTCAGGTGATGAGTTGAAATCAACGATTGAAAAACTCGGCTACCCGGTAAAATCAGTTAAAACATCTGCATAAACGTAAAATATGGAGGAGGGGCTAATAATGGCTTTATGGTTTAATAAACATTTGAATAAATTGATGTACACATCTGGTGCACTTTTACTGATCGGTCTTGTATTCTTAATACTCGGCTACTCGGCCATCAGAGATATCACATTCATTTTAGCGACACTGGTTGCAATCGGTCCAATACTGCAGCGTGCATGGAGTGCGCTCACAGTAAAAAGTTTCAGCATTGAGCTGTTGATTACCATCGCAGTCATCGGTGCGCTGATCATCCAGGAATATACCGAAGCGGGTATTGTCACATTCCTGTTCCTGTTCGGTGCATACCTTGAAAAAAGAACTTTGGCCAAAACGCGTAACTCAATCCAGTCGCTGCTTGACATGGCGCCGAACGTTGCAAAAGTCATCCGCGACGGCGAAATAGTCGAAGTGGATATTGATGACGTCGAAGTCGGGGAGACGGTCGTCGTCCAGCCCGGCGGTAAAATTCCGGTTGACGGCAAAATCGTCAAAGGTAAAGCGCAGATCAACGAATCCGCGATTTCTGGGGAATCTGTCCTGCAGAATAAAACCCTTGAAGACGAAGTGTTCAGTGGCAGCGTCATCGACACCGGATACATTGAACTGGAAGCGACGAAAGTCGGAGAGGATACAACATTCTCGAAAATTATCGAATTGGTCGAGGAAGCGTCGGAACGTAAGAGCGGTACCGAAAAATTCCTTAATCGTTTTGCACAGTACTATACACCGGGGATTGTCGTTCTCGCAATAGCGGTGGGCTTTATTACGCAGAACGTCCACCTGGCAATCACATTCCTTGTGATCGCATGTCCGGGTGCTCTGATCATCGGTGCGCCGGTGGCGTATGTTGCAGGAATCGGGAACAGCGCGAAAAAAGGTGTGCTGGTCAAAGGCGGAGACACGGTCGACAGATTTGCGAAAATCGATACGGTCATCTTTGATAAGACGGGTACTTTGACTGAAGGCCGTCCGAGCGTGACAAACATTTCAGTCTATAACGATATGGCAGAAGACGAAATTTTGGCATTATCGGCATCACTTGAACAGGTGAGTGAACATCACCTCGGCCGGACGATCGTCAAAGAAGCTGAAGACAGAAAGCTTAAAGGCAAGTATTCAGAAGTGGTGGACGCTGAAGCGATCAAAGCACGCGGCGTGAGTGGCATCATCAATGAAGCTCAGTATTACATCGGCAATAAAAAGCTGATTGACGAACAGAATATCACAATCTCAGAAGATATCCTCAATCACTACATCAGAGAACAGAAAGAGGGACAGACAGCGATGTTCATCACTAAAAATGATGAAGTTATCGGCCTGATATCCATCATGGACAGAATTAAGGAAGACGCACTTGAAGCGGTCAAAACATTGAGAGAACGCGGTGCGAAGAAGCTCGTTATGCTGACGGGTGATAACCGTTACGCAGCAGAGAAAGTGGCGAACATCCTCGGTCTGGATGAATTCCACGCGGAATTGCTGCCGGATGAGAAGATGGCGTATATTGAAAATGAACAGAAGCAAAAACGTAAAGTCATGATGGTCGGTGACGGCATCAATGATGCACCGGCTCTGGCACTGAGTGATGTAGGTGTTGCAATCGGTCACGGCGGTACAGATATCGCGATGGAAACGGCGGATGTCGTACTGATGAGCGAGAAGCTCAAGAAACTTGCGATCGGTTACACAATGTCGAAATCAACATTCAACATCATGATGCAGAATACAGGCATCGCACTGATTACAGTGGTCCTATTGCTCCTCGGCGTCGTTTACGGATATATCCACCTCGCTTCGGGCATGCTGATTCACCAGGCAAGCGTACTCGCGGTTATCGTGAACGCCATGAGATTAATGCCGATGAACAGAAAAGACAATGAGGAAGAAGAAGTGGCGGCAGAAGAAGCAACAGCATAATTGAATCTATAAAGTTATTACCCCTCACAAAGAAAAGCACTCAGAAACTGAGTGCTTTTTTTACTAATCATTTTTATTATGAACTTTTACGTTTGTACCGCGGTTGTCAGTAATTTCTTTCGCTCTCTTCTCCGCATCTGTCTTTTTATCATAAGTGGCGCTCGCCTGTTTGGCACCGACGGTTTTCACTTTCCATTCGTCTTCTTCAAAGTATACCTCGACATCATTATCTATCAGTTCCGGCCCGCGGCTGTCGTCATCGTCGTCATGCTTTTGGAGATCTTTATTCTCCAACTTCTTCAGGTCGTCATCTGATGCGTTTTTGTACCACTCCTGTGCCTGTTCAGTGCCGATCGGAATCGCACGGTTCTCATCGTAGCCGTCTTCGAGCATCGCATTGATGATATCAATCGCTTTTCTGCGTTCCAAACGTTCCAGATTTTTCAGTGAATCCGGATAATCATTCATAGTATAAGCCAAGTTAGTACACTCCTTTTGAATATTCTAGTATTATTATACCCGAATAGATAAGTTCTAATTGAGGAGGCCGACATGCTTTTTACTTTCAATGTTGAAACAGCCGCAAGGAACACTTACGTCAATATTGACCACCTGGCATCGGAAGCATTGCAGAAAAGCGGAATGACGGATGGCATCATCACAGTTTTTACGCCGCACACCACTGCTGGGATTACGATTAATGAAAATGCAGATCCGGACGTTACTAAAGATCTTGTTTACGGGATGGAACAGACTTTTGACAATAAAAAAGAATATCAGCATGCGGAAGGAAATTCGGACTCGCATATGAAATCATCACTTGTCGGCGCGAGTGAAACTCTGATTGTTGACGGCGGTGAGATCATTTACGGTACATGGCAAAGCCTGTATTTTGCGGAGTTTGACGGGCCGAGGGTAAGAAAAGTTTATTTCAAAGTGATTGAAGGGTGATAGACATAAAAAAGGCCTGCACTCTCTTAGGAGGAAAGTGCAGGTAGATATATTAGGAAATATCTATGTAACTATTTACATTTTATCTCTGATTCGAACAATTGTCTACAACTTTTTTACTTTATCTTTACAAAATTAATATTTATATAGGAGGCATTTAACTATGTGGGACTTTATTAAAGGATTGATTGGACTCGTGTTCAAATTATTCATCATCGGACTGGCGATTTTAGCAGTCGGAATCGCAATCATCGTATTCCTTCTGAAAAAAGATGTGGATGAAATCAAAGAGTTCACAGAACAGCTGAAAAGAGAAGGGCTTAAATTCAATCAATAAAAAGAAAACCGTGCGCCGGAGTGAGAGGACATCACTTCAGTGTACGGTTTTCTTTATTAATCGTTCAGAGCTTTATCAAGCACAGAAATATTTTCTCGCATGATGGACTGATAAGTGGCATCCTCATCGTCTTCATCCGTCAGCACTGCAAGGTTATGGAATTCAAGCGGTTCTGTCTGCGTTGAGTTCTGGATGGTGTCTGTGATGCTTGATGTGACGTTTTGTTCATGGAGTATATATTTGATATTCTGCTCTTCGATGCTGTCGACGATTTTGGTCAAATCCTGTTGGCTCGGCTCATCATTGTTCAGCCCGTTGATTGCGACCTGTTCGAAATGGTATCTGTCAGAGAGATAGCCGATGGATTCATGGGAAATGTACACGCTGTCACGGACGGTGTCTTCTGTCACCTGCGTGAATTCTTCATCGAGCGCGCCGAGGTCGGCGGCAAGCGTTTCGTAGTTTTCTTCATAAGTTGACGCTTCGTCCGGGTCCAGTTCGATGAGCTTGTCTTTAATCTGTTCAGCCATGGACTGTGCGAGAACCGGGTCCAGCCAGACGTGGGGGTCTGTGGAACCGTGGTCGTGGCCTTCGTGTTCTTGCTCCTCGTGTTCTTCGTGTTCATCTTCCGCGTGTGCATCATGTTCATGGTCGTGTGCCATCAGATTATCTTCTTCAATGTTATTTGCGGCCGGCAGAAAGTCGCTGTGTTCGCCCACTGCATTTTTGATGCTGCCGGCAACCGGGTCGAATTCATCCGATGTATATATGAAGAGATCGCCTTCGGCAAAATCGATCATATCTTTCTGGGTCGGCTCATAAGTATGGACATCGACACCTTTCGGATAGATGGTGTAGGCGTCGACAGTGTCACCGCCAATCTGTTCTGCAAAACTTTTCAATGGAAAAACGGTCGTGTAAATTTCAATATTATCATTGGTCTCCTGGTTGCCGCCGTCTTCATTACTGCATGCGGCAAGGAATATTAATAGTACAATTGGTGTCAGCACTTTTAAAAAGTTGTTCACTATGTAGGGCTCCTTTAAATGAGAATCATTACGTTTTAAAATTATATCGTAACAGTTACGATTAATCAATCTTTATTTATAAAATATTAATATTATCAGTTGAAAATTTATTGTAAAGAATGTAGAATAGATTGGTGACTAAAATGAGGGTCTTAAAAACATACCAATCATCTAGTGATTTAGATGATCAACTGGCCAGTTGATTAGGAGACAGACCTCACGTTAAATAACTATATAGGAGGGAATATTGATGAGAGTAAATGTTACTTTAGCATGTACAGAATGTGGTGACCGCAACTACATTTCAACTAAAAACAAAAGAAACAATCCTGAGCGTATTGAAATGAACAAATATTGCCCAAGATCAAACAAATACACGTTACACCGTGAAACAAAGTAATCACTTTGGAAGGTACAAAGTCTAAATATTTAGATTTTGTATCTTTTTTTATGAATAAAATCCGACTGAGCCGAAAGTTGTCCCGGCTGCATGGTTTTTGATATGAATGTTGTATATATATGATACAATTGACTTAAAATAACGATTGAAAAAAGGAGTACTAAAAATGACTACAATACTGGATGGTAAGAAGGTAGCCGCTCATTTATCAGAAGAGATCAGAGAGGTTGTCGAGAAATCCCACACACTCGGCATTACGCCTAAAGTCGCTTTTGTCAGAGTGGGGGACCTTTCCGACTCGATTTCTTATGAAAATGCGGCAGTGAAACGATTTGAAAAACTGGGTATCGAGACAGAGCGTTTCTCTTTCCCGAACGATGTTTCGGCAAGAGCTTTCCTGAGCCGTTTCAGAGAAATCAATGAAGACTATGATATTAACGGTATTCTGCTGCTTCAGCCGATACCGGAACACATTGATATGAAGCGTGTAGTTGAAATCATGAATCCGGTCAAAGATATCGACGGTATGACGCCGGATAACCTGGGCAAACTCATCGCGAAAGAAGACAACCGTCTTGAGCCGTGTACACCGGCTGCAGTGATGGAAATGCTGAAGTTTTATGATATCGACTTAAAAGGTAAAAATGTAACTGTTGTCGGTGCAAGTGCGGTTGTCGGCAAGCCACTCTCCATCCTGATGATGAACCAGGAAGCGACAGTAACGACATGTAACCTGTACACGGATGATCTGAAAGCGAAATGTGAAAATGCGGATATCATCGTCAGTGCCGCAGGTGCTGTAAACCTGATTGATGAGGCGCACGTAAAAGAGGGTGCAATCGTTGTCGATGTGGGTATCAACTTCAATGATGAAGGCAAGCTTGTCGGAGACGTAAACTACGATGCAGTGAAAGATAAAACATCATATATCACGCCGGTTCCGGGCGGTATTGGTGCAATCACAACGACTGTTCTTGCATATCACCTGATGCTTGCGACTGATTATCAAAAAGAGCCGGTGCTGTTCCTGGATAAGCAGTTGTCATAGCATAATAATATTTAAAACATCCATGAAAGAGATGAAAACCATCTCTTCGTCATCATTTTTCTGACCGACGACAATCATACTCCATATGTCGACGGAGATGACTTTCAGACGCACAGAAAAACGGTGGCCGTCATAATAATATTCAATCCGCACTTGTCTTTTTAAGGCAAGTGCTTTTTTTAATGTACGGTCAATTTCGTCGAGACGATCATCGGACAGTTCGTGACGTTCGATTTTTACCTGATCCTCCTGCAGCTTCCGGACATTTTCAAATTGTTCCGGCATCGTGGCGAACGGGGCCCATTTGATCATGCCACGGCCCTGTGGAATATTTGAATTCAGCGATTCTCTCGGTATATCACGATAATCCATCACAATTCCCTCTCTCTCATATTTCCCAAGTAACCACATTATACGAACATATGTTCTATTAATCAAGAGGCGGGTTTTATTTACCTATAGAAAATTCATGTTAAAATATATGTAGCAATCAGAAAAAGGTGACGGTATGAAGAAGTTAATCGCATTAATCATTTTATTGGCCGCTGTGGTTTTAATACTCGTTTTACCACTCGCACCCGAAACAGGCGACACAGAAAGAGTCATCGTCGATCACACTTTGCAGGTCACTGTCCATCCGGCGTGTTTTGAAGAGGCGGGACTGACGAATTACATAGATGAAGTATCTTTCAGCAACGCCATGGAAAACTATGAATATGAGATTTCAGGAGAGTGTTCCGAAGAAAAACTGGGGGCTGGAAGAACCAGTATTTTAACCAGGATTATAGAATAATAAAAACTTTTCAAAATAGATTGTTTTTTTCTGACAATTGATGTTATATTATTGACATACCATTTTTTCATTCTTTCAACTATTATTTGGAAATAGCCTTCCAATGTAAAAAAGAAGCCGAGCATCGGCTTCTTTTTTGTCGTTTCAGTAGAGGTTTATGCAGGGCGGGGAACAAGACCGACGCCATTTCCCTCCGAATGCCCATAAAAAACGGACAGAACGTGGCAATCGCCAATTCTGCCCGGTCTTCAAACCTTAAATGATTTCTTATCCAAGCGCCTTCGTAATGTTCGGCACGACTTGTTTTTTACGGGAAACGACACCTTCTAATAATGCTGTATCCTCATCGAGTGATACGTCGAATGCTTTTTCAACGACATTGGCATCTGATCCGAGTGCGATGACTGTTGAATCGGATTCCAAAATGTTTGTGATGACGAGGACGAACAGGTCATATCCTTCAGCTTCGATTTCTTTTTCCACTGCGTCAGTCAATTCAGATTTACGCGCCAAAACTTCTTCCACATCCACAACGTTGATCTGTGCAATGCGGGTCGTTTTAGGACCCATTTCAAATGATTTCGCATCATCTGTAATGAGTGCTTCAGCAGATTTTTCTTTAGTTGAAGCGCCTGCTTTCAGCATTTCAATACCGTACTCTTCAGCATTCACTTCAGCGATTTTCTGCAGTGCTTCACCTGCTGCGATATCTTCATCGGTCGTCGTCGGTGATTTATAGAGCAGCGTATCGGAAATGATGGCGGATAACATGAGTCCGGCCATTTCGCGGCTGATTTCAAGGTCATTTTCCTTATACATTTTGTGGAGGATTGTCGCTGTACAGCCTACAGGCTCCGCTCTGTAGTAGAGTGGTGATTCTGTCTGGAAATTTGCAATACGGTGGTGGTCCACAACTTTTAAAATATTTGCCTGTCCGATGTCTTTGGCGGACTGCTGGAATTCATTATGATCGACCAGGATGACGTCATCGCCTTCGCGGACACTTTCAATCAGCTCAGGGGCGCCGACTTTGAAGTGGTCCAGTGCATATTGTGTTTCTGCGTTGACTTCGCCAAGACGCGTCGCAACCACTTCGTTGCCCAATTTAGTTTCAATATCTGCAAGTACGATTGCAGAGGTGATTGTATCCGTATCCGGGTTTTGGTGTCCAAAAATTTTAACTGCCATTATGAAACTCCTTTTCAATGTATGATAATTTTATTTTAACATTAGAAACATGGACTTGCTATGGTTCAACTGTTGCACCTAAAGTATTTTTAAAGTGCGCGAGGCTCACTTTATGGCCGTCGGGGTTGAACGATGCGACACATGATTCAGGGACGATGATGTTATAACCCAGGTTGTAGGCGTCGACCGCGGTGTGCATGATGCAGATATCCGTCACGACACCGGTGAGCACAACCGTATCGATGCCGCGTTCCTTGAGGAGGTGATGGAGCGGCGTGCCGCTGAACGCGCTGTAGCGTGTCTTATCCAGGAAAAATACATTATCCTGTCCTTCGATGTCTTTATATATGTCCAAAACCTTGCCGTACAGCTCACGGCCCGGCGTCCCTTTAATATTGTGCGGCGGAAACAGCTTGTGTTCCGGGTGATGCGTGTCATTCTCGTAATGCAGATCCATCATGAAAAATATTTCTTCGCCATTTTTATTTGCCGCATCCATTCTGTCGGCAATACTATCTTCAAGTGCGATTGCAGGTTCCCCCGCAGTCAGTTTTCCGTCTAGTGCCACAAAGTCGTAAGAGTAGTCGATGACTAAAAGTGCTTTCTTCATAAAATCATTCCTTTACATAGTTTCTTTTTGAAATTACAAAAATTACATTTAAAATAAAGACCGCCAAAATCGCTATGACGAAGAAGAAAAAGTACATGCCGCCGTCTGTTCCGGTAATGACAGCACCGCCGATGACGGGACCGAGTATGCTGCCAATACTGAAAAACATGCCGGCAATCAGATTGCCCGCCGGAAGGTTATAGTCCGGAGTCATATCCGCCATATAACTGATGCCGAGCGAATACATCGAACCGACAAAAATACCCGCCAGTACAAATAAAACCATCAGCATGATGAATGAGCCGCTGAAGATTTCCATCAACAGAAATGTGCCGAGTCCAAGCAGGAGCAGTACACTGATGAGCCTGCTCCGGCCGACTTTGTCGCCGAAGCTGCCGATCGGCACCTGGAGGAGTATTGCGCCGAAAGAAAACATCGGCAGTATCCATGTCACTTCGGATACTTCAAAATCATTTCTGAGCGCATAGACCGGGAAGTTCGTGTTCAGGGAACCTTCGAAAATACCGAACAGCATCGGCATGAGAAAACATGCCCAGCTTGTAATGATGACGGCCTTGAAGTTTTTCAAAGTGTTGAAGAAATTGCTCGGCACACCGGCATCGACCGGTTTCTCTTCCCGGGCACCCGGCAGAAGGAAAATCAGCGGCCAGGCAATCATGGTCAGAGCCGCAGAGACGATGAACGGCAGTGATTCATTGAAGACGACCAGTTCACTGACTTTTGGACCGATCATGAAACCGAAGGAGAAGAACAGACCGTAAAATGCAATGATCTTGCCCATCTGTTTCGGCGGTGTCGACTGGATCAGCCACGTCTGTGTACTGAAATGCAGAACGTTGTCAGCAACACCGATCACAAGACGGAGGACAAACCAGAACCATATATTTTCAAAGAACGGGAATAAAAACAGCGACACGCCGACCGTTGCGCCGCCGATGACGATCATCGGCAGGTAGCCGTATTTTCTGAGCGGTGCTTCGATGAACAGCGCGGATACAAACACACCGATGTACAGGCCGGAAGCATGCAGACCGCTTAATGTCGGTGATATGCCGCGATCTTCAAATATGAATGAAATCAAAGGCAGAAGCAGCCCTTGGGAAAAACCGGAAATACATACTATAATGGATAGGATAATGAATTTTCTTTTGAAACCGTTTGTATCCATGCAAACCTCCGATGTTAGAATGTTCTAATCTTATTATCCTGTGGTAAAATAATTATGATTGAATTATAACTGATATACGTAAGAAATAGAAAGGGTGGACCCAATAATGTACCAATATGAGGACGACAGTTTTATGCTTCATACAGATTTATACCAGATTAATATGGCAGAAGTCTATTACAATCAGAACATCCATAACCGCACGGCTATATTCGATCTTTATTTCAGAAGGATGCCTTTTGAAAACGGATACGCCGTTTTTGCAGGTCTGGAAAGAATCATCGATTATCTTTCAAACTTGCGATTTACGGATTCGGATATAGAATACCTGAGGTCACAGGAATATAGTGAGGACTTCTTAGGTTATCTGAAAGGTTTGAAGTTCACAGGAAATCTGCGCGCAGTTGAAGAGGGACAGGTCGTTTTCAATAATATGCCGCTTGTGCAGGTGGAAGCGCCGCTCGCAGAAGCACAGCTCATTGAAACGGCACTCCTGAACATCGTCAACTATCAGACGCTGATTGCGACGAAGGCGAGCCGTATCCGTCAGATTACGCCGAATGAACAGCTGATGGAATTCGGCTCGAGACGCGCACATGAATTCGATGCAGCCATCTGGGGTGCAAGGGCGGCCATTATCGGCGGCTTCGACGGCACGAGTAACGTCAGAGCCGCCAAGCTGTTCGACCTGCCGCCGAGCGGCACGCACGCGCATTCGATGATCCAGGCTTACGGCGATGATTATGAAGCATTCAAAGCCTACGCGACGACTCACGAAGACTGTGTTTTCTTAGTGGATACATTTGATACATTGAAATCCGGTGTGCCGAACGCCATCAGAGTGGCGCGCGAGATGGGGGACGAAATTAACTTTATCGGTATCCGGCTCGACTCCGGTGATATCGCATACCTGTCCAAAAAAGCACGTGAAATGCTGGATGAGGCCGGCTTCCCGGAAGCGAAAATCATCGTATCGAACGACCTCGATGAAGTGACGATCCTGTCGCTTCAGACCCAGGGTGCGAAAGTGGACAGCTGGGGTATCGGGACGAAATTGATTACGGCGTACGACCAGCCGGCGCTCGGTGCGGTATACAAACTGGTTGCGGTTGAAAATAAAGACGGCGAATTTGAAGACCGTATAAAAATTTCCGGCAACGTCGAGAAAATGACGACACCGGCGAAGAAAAATGTTTATCGTATCATCAACAGACAGACCGGCATGAGCGAAGGCGAGTATATTACGGAGTACAGCGAAGAGCTGAATACCGATGAACCGCTGCTCATGTTCCACCCTGTGCATACGATCAAGCGCAAGCTGATCTACTCATTCGACAAAGTGGAATTGCTGAAAGATATCTTTACAGAGGGTAAATTAGTTTATAAATCCAATACAGTGGAAGAGATAAAGGAACGCCTCGACAACAACCTCGCCATTTTATGGGAGGAATATAAGCGTTTCTTGAATCCGGAGGAGTATCCTGTCGACCTGTCGAGAAAATTGTGGCAGATTAAACAGGATCTGATCGAGGACGCAAGCAATAAAAAAATGGAGTGATAGTAATATGAGACCACGTCAGCAGGAGATTATAAATGCACTGCATGCCAAAAGCGAGATTTCCCCTGAAGAAGAAGCGAGGGAAATCATTGATTTCATCAAAGACTATATGAAGGGCCACCTTTTCCTGAAATCCATGGTGCTCGGCATATCGGGCGGGCAGGACTCGACTCTGCTCGGGAAAATGGCCCAGCTGGCAGTCGATGAACTGAACGAGGAACAAAGTGAGGAAAAGTATTCGTTCCACGCACTGAACCTGCCGTACGGCGAACAGGCGGACAAACAGGACGCGATTGATGCGGTCCGATTCATCCGCCCGACATCCGTCGAAAAAATAAACATCAAAGCATCGGTGGATGCAAGTGTCGATGGATTGAAGGCAGCGGGCTATGAACTGTCCGATTTCATCAAAGGCAATGAAAAGGCGCGTGAAAGAATGAAAGCACAGTATGCCGTGGCAGCTGCGACAGAGGGCATCGTGCTCGGGGCCGACCATGCAGCCGAAGCATTGACCGGTTTTTATACAAAACACGGTGACGGCGCATGTGATATCGCACCACTCTTCGGCCTGAACAAGCGTCAGGGCCAGGCAATATTAAAACATCTGGGTGCGCCTGAACATCTGTATAAGAAAGTGCCGACGGCGGACCTTGAGAGCGACCGTCCGATGCTGAGCGACGAAGAGGCGCTCGGTGTCGAGTATGATGCGATTGATGACTTCCTGGAAGGTAAAGACATCAATGATAAAGATTATGAAACGATCATCAACTGGTATGATAAAACCGAGCACAAGCGTGTGCTTCCATACAACCGGTATCATTCATATAAAAATTAAATTATAACCGGAAGGAAAATGAAAGATGTTCGAAATGATTTCACAAAGTGTCATATTGATGGTCATTGTCATATTTGTCATCAATATATTTTACGTCAGCTTCATGACTTTACGCACCGTCGCCCTGACGAAAGGCTACAGATATATGGCAGCCTCCGTCAGTATTTTGGAAACACTGGTTTATATCATCGGGCTCGGACTGGTGCTCGATAACCTGGATCAGCCGGTGAATATCATTGCATATGCACTCGGCTTTGGTGCCGGCATTCTGATGGGCCTGAAAATTGAAGAGAAGCTTGCGCTCGGTTATATGGTTGTCAATGTGACGACGGCAGAACGCGACCGGGACCTTCCGGACCAGCTGAGAGTTTTGGGGTACGGTGTGACGCACGGCACTGCGTACGGCCGTGACGGCGAGCGGACGACGATGCAGATCTTAACGCCGAGGCGGTATCAGAATAAACTGATTGAGACAGTCAGAGAACTGGATGAGAAGGCATTTATCGTCGCCTACGAGACAAAAACAATCAGCGGCGGTTTCTGGACGAAAGGTGTCAGCAGTCGAAAAGTTGCGAATTATGAACCGGAAAATGTCGAAGAAGTTTTAGAAGAAATATATGAAGAGGAAATGGCTGAAGCAAATGGCGAATCCAAAAAAGAAGAAAAAATTTAAAGTTGAAGAAAATGAATCGATCAGCGACTGCCTGGCGAGAATGAAAGCTGAAGGCTATACGCCGGTCAGACGTTCTGAAGTGCCCGTTTTCAAAGAAGAGAACGGTACACGCGCCGTCAGCCATCAGCAGATAGAGTTTGAGGGCAGACGTATCGAAGATTAGAAGCCGGGAATGATTTCCGGCTTTTTTTATGTTGTTTTACAGAAATGATTGAACGGACGGGAAGAAGCACTTTATTTTCTGTTATAATAAAAGGGCATAAAAATTTAAGGAGCGAGCGTTTATGATTTCACGTTATACGAGAGATGAAATGGCAGCAATCTGGACAGATGAAAATAAATATAAAGCCTGGCTGGAAGTTGAGATTCTGGCGGCGGAAGCATGGGCGGCACTCGGCATCATCCCTAAAGATGAAGTGAAAAACATCCGGCCGAATGCGAAGATCGATGTGGACCGCATACTTGAAATAGAAGCGGAGACGCGTCATGATGTCGTCGCATTTACAAGACAGGTGTCGGAGACACTCGGCGAAGAGAAAAAATGGGTGCACTACGGACTGACTTCGACGGATGTCGTGGATACGGCGCAGAACTACATAATCAAACAGGCGAATGAAGTGATTGAAAAAGATATTGAACGTTTCATCGAAGTGCTCGGCGAGCGTGCAAAAGAACATAAGACGACATTGATGATGGGACGTACGCACGGCGTGCATGCGGAGCCGACGACGTTCGGGGTCAAACTCGCTTTATGGTATATGGAAATGAAACGCAACCTGAAGCGTTTCAAAGCGGTAAGGGAAGAAATCGAAGTGGGCAAAATGAGCGGCGCTGTCGGTACATTCGCAAACATCCCGCCTGAAGTGGAAGAGTATGTATGTGAGCATCTCGGCCTCGATTTTGCAGAAGTGTCCACGCAGACGCTGCAGCGTGACCGTCATGCCCATTACATCAGCGTGCTTGCACTGATCGCGACGTCAATCGAAAAATTTGCAGTGGAAATCAGAGGCCTCCAGAAGACGGAAACACGTGAAGTGGAAGAGTCGTTCGGCAAAGGCCAGAAAGGTTCCAGCGCAATGCCGCATAAACGGAATCCGATCGGCAGTGAGAACGTAACCGGTCTTGCACGCGTCATCCGCGGCTACATTTCAACAGCGTATGAAAATGTGCCGCTCTGGCATGAAAGGGATATTTCCCATTCATCGGCGGAGCGTATCATGCTGCCGGACGTGACAATTGCTCTGAACTATATGTTGAACAGATTTACAAACCTCGTTAAAAACCTGACGGTGTTTGAAGACAATATGAAAAACAATATTGATAAGACGTTCGGCCTCGTCTACTCACAACGCGTCATGCTGACGATGATCGATAAAGGACTTGCGAGAGAAGAGGCGTACGACCTCGTCCAACCGAAGGCGATGGAATCATGGGAGACAAAAGTGCCGTTCAAGGAACTGATTTCAGCAGATGAACGGATCACTGAAGTGCTGGCCCAGGAAGAGATAGACGGTCTGTTCGATGAAAACCATCACCTGCAGCGTGTTGACGTCATCTTCAGACGTGCAGGCCTCGAGTAAAATAAAAAGAGGTGTGAATGTGAATTTTACAACTCGTGTACTTTTAATCGTGACAATGCTCCTGGTGGTTGCAGGCTGCGGGAACGGAGAAGCGGAGCCGTCCGATGCGCCGTTCGACGCTTTCAGCAAGACCATCGAAGCATACGATGTCAGTGAGCTTGCCGTACCGACATGGAGAGATGTGGACGGCGTCACGTATATCAATGATATTTTGATCGTCAATGAAGAATACGGTCTGCCGGCCGACTACAATCCGGGTGTCGAACCGGAAGTCATCGAAGCATATACCGAACTGATCGAGGATGCGGCGGCGGAAGGGTTTGACCTCGTCATCGTCAGCGGGTTCCGTTCGTATCAGGACCAGGTGGAAGTGTATGATCATTTTGTAGAGACACTCGGACAGGAAGCGGCGGATCTCCGTACGCTGCAGGCAGGACATTCCGAGCATCAGTCGGGTCTTGCAGTGGATATCGGTTCGGTGGAAAGCGCCTCGACCGCTGCAATTCCGTTCGGTGAAACGCCTGACTATGAATGGATGAAAGATGTTGCGCATGAGTACGGCTTCATCATCCGTTATCAGGAAGGCAAGGAAGACATTACCGGCCTCGGCTATGAGCCGTGGCATATCAGATATGTCGGCGAAAAAGCGGCAACAGAAATATATGCACAGGAGCTGGTCCTTGAAGAGTATTTGGGGATCGATTGAACCGGCGTCATGATAAGTCATTCTTATCATGACGTTTTTTATATAATTTGACGAATTCACATATAATTAATAAAAAGATGCCCGTGAAAATGATATAATATTTTTATGAAATTTATTGGGAGTTTTTAATATGTTAAAAGATGCAAAGCATATATTCAAATTGGATCCCGCGAAGGAAATAACGGATGAAGACCTGGAAAAGATTGCAGAATCCGACACGAATCTGATTCTGGTCGGCGGTACGGATAACGTGACCGAGGATAATGTTTTGAATGCATTATCCAGAGTCAGGCGGTTTTCAAAATCCGTCGCTCTCGAAGTGACCAACAAGGATGCGGTCATGCCCGGATTCGATCATTACTTTATTCCGAGCGTCTTCAATACTTCAAATATCAGATGGCAGCACGGCCTGATGCTGGAAGCGCTTCGGGAGTACAGCCACCTGATAGACTATGAGGACATTTCAATGCTGCCTTACATCATTATGAATGAAGACTGCAAAGCATTTGAAAAGGCTGAGGCGAAGCCGGTCACAGCAGACGAACTGCCGCACTATATCGACATGATAGATAAGCTGTACAAAGCGGAGTATGTGTATATAGAGTACAGTGGTATGTACGGCGATCCGGAGATGATGGATATCGTGAGTCAGCATACGGATAACACGCATGTCATTTACGGCGGCGGCATCTCATCAAAGGAACAGGCAAAGGAAATGTCACAGTATGCCGATACGATAGTCGTCGGCAACATCATTCATGAAGACGTTAAAAAGGCGCTTCGTACAATCATTAAATAAAATGGAGTTTTTAAAAATGGATTTATCATTGATGAATAAAGAACAAAAAGCAGCAATCCAGCATACGGAAGGGCCGCTCCTGATCATGGCGGGGGCGGGCAGTGGCAAGACACGCGTACTGACACACCGCATCGCATATCTTTTGGCTGAAAAGGGTGTGCCGCCGTACAACGTGCTGGCCATCACTTTTACAAATAAGGCGGCACGGGAAATGAAGGACCGCGTGCATGCACTCATTCCAAACGCGGATGATGCGAACAAAATATGGATTTCAACCTTCCACTCGATGTGTGTCAGAATACTGCGCCGTGATATCAACCATCTCGGATATGAAAACAGTTTTTCAATCCTGGACCCGACAGACCAGAATTCGGTCGTCAAAGGCATTTTGAAAAACAGAAACCTGGATACGAAGCAGCATCACCCGAGAAAGATACTGTCCTACATATCGGATAAGAAAAACCAGCTGATTGATCCGGCGGAAGCCATGTCTGAATCTGTGGGCTTTTCAGACGACCTGTACAGTCAGATATACAAAGATTATCAGGAAATACTTTACCGCAACAGTTCACTCGATTTTGACGACCTCATCATGCTGACGATCGAACTGTTCAAAAAGGAACCGCAGGTGCTCGACTACTACCAGAACCGTTTCCAATACATCCATGTCGACGAGTATCAGGATACGAACGAAGCGCAGTATGAACTGGTGAACCTGCTGTCGCAAAAATTCCGCAACATCTGTGTCGTCGGTGACTCCGACCAGTCGATCTATAAATTCCGCGGTGCAAATATTGAAAACATCCTGAATTTCGAAAACGATTATAAAGATGCGAAAGTGATCTTCCTTGAACAGAACTACCGTTCGACGAAAACGATTCTGGATGCAGCGAACGCTGTCATCGGCAACAACACATCAAGAAAACCGAAGGACCTGCGCACCGTACGCCAGGGCGGTAAGAAAATAAAGACCATCCTGGCTGATTCCGAGCGTGCAGAAGGCCAGGAAATCTTAAGGCACGTCATGGACCTTTCAAGCGAGTATTCATACGGTGACATGGCTGTTCTGTACCGTGCGAACTCACAGTCACGTGCAGTCGAGGATGCATTCGTCAAAGGGAGCGTTCCGTATAAGATGATCGGCGGCATGAAGTTCTACAGCCGTATGGAAATAAAAGATCTGATGAGCTATTTGAAAGTCATTCAGAATCCGCATGACGACATCAGTTTTGAACGCATCATCAATACGCCGAAGCGGGGCATCGGTCAGAAGACGGTCGAAAAACTGCTCAACTACGGCAGCATCAATGGACTGAGCATGTATGACGCCATCAAGGAAGCAGATTTCACCGGCATTCCAAAAGGCGCGATACTGACATTGATGAAGCTTGAAGAGATGATTGAAAATCTGCGGGAAAAATCAAAGTATCTGTCCATTACCGAACTTGTGGATGAAGTGCTTGAAGATACAGGATATATCAGCGTGCTTGAAAAAGAAGATACGCTGGAATCGACGAGCCGTATAGAAAACTTGGAAGAGTTCAAGACGGTTACGAGAGAATTCGACAATGATAACGATGTGTCGGATGAACTTTTGTTCAACTTCTTAAGTGACATGGCGCTCGTATCCGACCAGGACAGCGTAGAAGCGGACTCGGGGGTCACTCTGATGACGATGCACGCCTCAAAAGGTCTGGAATTCAAAGTGATCTTCATCGTCGGGCTTGAAGAAGGAATTTTCCCGTCACAGAGAGTGATGTTCGACGAAGATGAACTGGAAGAGGAACGCCGCCTGATGTATGTTGCACTGACACGTGCCGAAGACCAGCTGTTCCTTTCAAGAGCCGATTCACGCATGATCTACGGTAAAATAGAGAGCAACGTCGAAAGCCGGTTTTTAAAAGAGATTCCGTCTGAACTGATCGACGGTGAAGTGGTGGAAATCGATTCAAGGAAAACTCAAAATCCATTTGCGAAAAAGAGCAGCCGTCCGCATCGCAGAACGCCGACGGTCCTTACGGATAACAGCGGCGTGACTTTCAAAGTCGGTGACAAAGTCGGCCACAAGAAATTCGGAGACGGCATCATTTCGAATATTAAGGGCGAGGGCGATTCCAAAGAACTTGATATCATATTCACCAAAGAAGGGCCGAAGCGTCTGCTTGCCAACTTTGCACCGTTAGAAAAAAAGGAGTAGATGATTCATGGAAGAGAAAATAAAATCATTGCAGGAGCGGCTGAATCGCTATAATTACGAATATCATGTGCTGGATGCGCCGACTGTTCCGGACAGTGAATTTGATAAATTACTCCGTGAATTGATCGAGCTGGAAACAGAATATCCGGAATATAAAACAGAAACTTCGCCGACGGTCAGAGTCGGCGGGGAAATTCTCGACCGCTTTGTAAAAGTGGCCCATGATACGCCGATGCTGAGTCTCGGCAATGCGTTCAACGAAGAGGAACTCCGAGCGTTTGATAAACGGGTCAGAGACAACGTCGGTGAAGTCGAATATGTCTGTGAGCTGAAAATCGACGGTCTCGCGGTCTCCTTGAAATATGTGGACGGCGTATTCGTCCAGGGGGCGACCCGCGGCGACGGTACGGTGGGTGAGAATATCACGACAAACCTCCGGACCATCAGAGCAATACCGCTGACGCTGAAAGAGCCGATGTCTTTCGAAGTGCGCGGTGAAGCATATATGCCGAAACCGTCCTTCCAGCGTCTGAACGATGCCCGCGCAGAAAAGGGCAAGGCCCTGTTCCAAAACCCCCGTAACGCGGCTGCAGGCTCGCTCAGACAGCTGGATTCGAGACTTGCGGCAGAACGCCATCTGTCGATATTCCTGTACAGTGTGAACGACCTGACAGGACTTGACGCAGACACACAGGACGAGGCGCTCCGTGCGCTGGACGATCTCGGTTTCAAGACGAATAAAGAGCGCAGAAAAGTCGGCAGTATCGATGAAGTAATAGAGTATATCGACCACTGGACGACGCACCGTGCAGCACTCGATTATGATATCGACGGCATCGTCATTAAAGTGAACGATCTTGAAACACAGGAACAGCTGGGCTACACGGTACGCTCGCCGAGATGGGCGGTAGCATATAAGTTTCCGGCAGAAGAAGTTGTCACTGAAATTGAAGACATCGAGCTGACCGTCGGCCGGACAGGTGTCATTACACCGACTGCGATGCTGACACCGGTAAAAGTTGACGGTACAACGGTCGCAAGGGCGTCACTTCACAACCATGAAATGATTGAGGAGAAAGATATCCGCATTAACGATAAAGTCATCATCAGGAAAGCGGGTGACATCATCCCGGAAGTCGTCAGCGTAATTATGGATGCGAGGACAGACCAGCAAGTATATAAGGCCCCGACGACATGTCCGAGCTGCGGGCATGAAACGGTCAAGCTGGAAGAAGAAGTCGCCATCCGCTGCATCAACCCGGGTTGTCCGGCGCAGCTTGTTGAAGGCATCATCTATTTTGTATCCCGCGGTGCGATGAACATCGACGGTCTCGGCGAAAAAGTCGTCAAGCAGCTGTATGATGCGGAACTGATTAAAGACATCAGTGATTTATATACATTGAAATACGACGATCTGATTGAACTTGAACGGATGGGTGATAAGAAAGTCACGAATTTATTGAATGCCATCGAAGCATCGAAAGAAAATGACTTGAGCAAAGTGCTGATCGGTCTCGGCATCCGTTTCCTCGGAGCGAAAGCATCAACACTGATTGCAGAAGCGTTCAAAGATATCGATACAATCATTTCAAAAGAAGAAGCGGACTTTATTCAAATACCTGAAATCGGTGAAAAGATAGCGAAATCCATCGTTACCTACACACATAATCCGGACTTCCAGGAACTGATTGCGAAACTGAAAAGATACGGTGTGAACATGACTGAAGAAGTGGTTGTGCCTGAAACGGCCACTTTCGATGGAATGACGTTCGTTCTCACCGGAAAGCTTGAGCAGCTGACACGTAACGAGGCGAAAGCCATGATTGAAAATGCCGGCGGAAAAGTGACGGGCAGTGTATCCAAAAATACAGATGTTGTCGTTGCCGGAGAGGATGCGGGCAGTAAATTGGAAAAGGCGCAATCCTTGGATGTTACAATATGGAATGAGAATGAATTTATTGAAAATATGGAGTAATCATTATGAAATTTAAATCGCTATTGATATTCATGGTTTTTGTGCTCGCCGCCTGTGGATCGGACGTGCAGGAGATCAGTGATGAGACGACAGAGGAAGACGAGAATATTACAAGAGTACCGACTGCCGAACGCGAAGAAACAGTGACAAACAGTAATGATGAACAAGACCATTATCAAACTGTCATACCATATGAGATTTCACCTTCAAGAGGGCTGACGAGCAGCAATATGGTTTCAAGCTATAATATCGAAGCGTTTGAAAAAGGGCTCTTTGATATCAGTAAAAATGTCTTCTCGACAGATGAATATGTATTCCGTGAAGGTCAGATATTCACTGAAGATATGGTCAGAGGTTTTCTCGGCAGGGAGTACACGCGTGAAGAGATCGAAGAAATGTCGGATGATGAACTCAACGACAGCAATGCCTTCAGCAACCTCGGGCTGAACCCTTCAACGGAAGGACTGACAGACCCGGAAAGAATTGCCGAAGAAGCGCCGCTCTACCTTTCACACATTTTGGAACAGAATTATCTGACGCAGGATGAGGAAGGGAATACGACGCTCGACGGCATTACAATCGGGCTCGCGATGAACAGTACACACTATTATCAGCGTGAAGAATACGGGACGACCTATTCGAAAAGTCTCGATGCCGATGAAGTGGAGCGGCAGGGCCAGCTGATGGCCAATGAAATACTCGAGAGACTGAGAGCAAACGAGCAGTACAGCGATCAGACGATTACATTCGGTATATTTGTCCAGTCGACAGATACATCAATCACACCAGGCAATTTCATATCATATGCAGTTGCTGAAGGCGGCGAGGATGAATTATCCTCATTTACGGAAGTGGATGAAGAGTACGTGATGTTCCCGTCGTCAGAAGGCAGGGAAGTCAGTGAACAGGTCAACAGCGATTACCAGCTGTTCAACAGAAACCTGTCCTCATACTTTGATAACTTCACAACATCCGTCGGCTACGGCAGATTTATAGACGGCTCACTGGAATCCCTGACGATTGAAGTGCCCGTGCAGTACACAAGCCAGGGTGAAATCATCGGTCTCACACAATACGTTGAAGGTCTGATGGGCGAACACTTCTCCGGCTCCAGAGTCGAAGTTTCAATCGAGGATAAGAACGAAACTTATGCCCTCATCACAAAAGATGAAAACGACGAAATCAACACCCATATTTACGAATAAACTGCTTACAGGCGCCCGCCGGTCGTACGACCGGCGGGTATTTTCGTGTCTGGATATTGTGGTAGGACGCGCGACCCGTGCCTTCGCGGGAAAACGACGGCACGAGAAGGGGATTGCCGTGCCTTCGCTGGGAAACGACGGCACGAGAAAAGGATTGCCGTGCCTTCGCGGGAAAACGACGGCACGAGAAGGGGATTGCCGTGCCTTCGCGGGAAAACGACGGCACGAGAAGGGGATTACCGTGCCTTCGCGGGAAAACGACGGCACGGGAAAAGGTATCCCCGACATGGAGCAAAAACGATGCCGGGAGCCAAGACAAAACAGATCCGCCAGTCCGAAAACAGAGAGACAAAAAAAGAACCCGCTCAACCGAGCGGGTCCGATCACAAAATCCTTAAGATTTTATTTTGTTTTAAGAATGCGTTCTGTTTCTTCGAATTCAACATCCATTGCTTTTTGTACTTCTGGTGTAGGAGAAGTAACTTTACTCACTACGATACCAGCGATAGTTGAAAGGATGACACCAGGAATCATTTCATATAATCCTGTACCGAATGTACCAGCTGCAATCCAGATGATGACTGTTGCAGCACCAGTAACGATTGCTGCGACTGCACCATTTCTGTTCATGCCTTTCCAGTGCAATGCAAGGACCATAACCGGTCCGAATGCAGCACCGAAGCCTGCCCATGCGTTTGCAACGATGTTCAGGATCACTGATTCGTCGTCCCATGCAATGATGATTGCAACGATTGAAACGAGAATAACTGAAATACGGCTTGCCAGAACGTACATTTTATCCAGTTCTTCCTTGGACTTCGTTTCTTTAGGAATCATTTTCTTTCTTACAAGCTTATAGAAGTCCTGTACCAGTGAGCTTGAAGTTACAAGCAGCTGGGAAGAAATTGTACTCATGATAGCAGAAAGAATTGCTGCTAGGAAGAAACCACCGATGATCGGGTGGAAGAGTACCTGACTCATTAAGATCAAGATTGTCTCAGGGTCTTCAATAGAATGCTGTGTCTGTTCGATGAATGCGATACCGAGTAAACCGGTTAATGATACACCGATCAGACCAAGTAACATCCAAGAGATGCCGATACGGCGTGCTTTTGGAAGTAGTGTATGACTTCTGATCGACATGAAACGAACAATGATATGCGGCTGACCGAAGTAACCGAAGAACCATGCCAGGTTACTGATGATGGTGACGAATCCGACACCGCTGATCAGTGATAAATACTCCACATCATTTAATGCCCCGAGTTCCGATATTTGAACAAACGGCTCAACATCGTTTCCTGTTAAATAAAACCATGTAACGATTGGAATCAGCACAATTGCGATGATCATGATCGTACCCTGGAAGAGGTCAGTCAGACTCACTGCCAGATAACCGCCGACGAAAGTATAGAAGATAACGATCGCGGCCGTAATGATCAGACCCCAGTGATAAGGCATGTTAAATGCGTTTTCTGCCAGTTTACCACCGGAAACCATACCACTTGCTGTATAAACAGCGAAGAAAATAACGATGACAATACCGGCAACAATTTTTAAAATGTGATTGTTATCTTTAAATCGGTTTTCCAAAAAGTCCGGAATCGTAATTGAGTTTTCCGAGACTTCAGAGTATACGCGTAGTCTTGGTGCAAGTATTATGTAGTTAACGTAAGCACCCAATGTTAAACCAATACCAATCCAGGCACTTGATAAACCAACACTATACATATCTCCGGGCAGCCCCATTAGCATCCAACCGGACATGTCTGATGCACCGGCAGATAATGCAGTGACCCATGGACCGATGTCTCTGCCTCCAAGAGTATATTCATCCAAACTGGATGTAGATTTTTTATAGGCATAAACACCTATCCCAATCAATAATGCAAAATAGAGAAGAACCATTAAGATTTCTACCCATCCTGCGGTAAAACTAAAACCATTCATTGAATTTAGAATCATTTCCTCGCCTCCTGTTAAGTACAATACATAAACGAAATAGGTAATGCAACAAACGATTTTACTATACACATAAATCAAATTGTGCTAACCCTTGATAAGATAGGGGTTTAGGCGCGTGTAAAGATACACAAATAAGTTTACAATATTTGGCTATAATATACAAGTCATTTTTCGGAATTTAAAGAATAATAAAAATATTTGATTTTAATACGGATTATATTGAGATAGATTAGATTTTTACTATGATATTTGATAAAATTTAAATGTTGTTATAAAAACTGGAGGGTTAATATGTCTGAAATTACTACAGATGTCGTAAAACACGTTGCAAACCTTGCAAGAATTGATATCCAGAGTGAAGAAAAAGCTGAAGAATTCACTAAAGAACTGGATGCAATCGTTGATTATGCAAAACAGCTTGACGAATTACAATTATCTGAAACTGAACCGATGTTCCACGCGCTGGATCTTACGAACGTTATGCGTGAGGACGAAGCAAGTGAGCCCCTTTCTCAGGATGAGGCTTTAAGCAATTCAAAATCCACAGAAGACGGACAGTTTAAAGTCCCTAAAATGCTGTAAGGAGGCAGACCGTGAATATTTATGAACTGACAGTAGAAGAACTATATGAAAAAATTGCACAAAAGGAACTGAAGCCTTCAGAGGTGGTCGGCGCTTTATTTGAAGACATTGAAAAGATCGACGACACTTTAGGGTCTTTCCTATTTGTAAATAAAGAGAATGCACTGAAGCAGGCGGAGAAGCTTGATGAACTTCAGGCACAGGATAAAATGGATGGTGAATTATTCGGCGTGCCGATGGGCATCAAGGATAATATCATCACTAAAGATGTACTCACAACATGTGCGAGCCGCATGCTTGAAGATTTCCATCCGATATACGATGCGACCGTAATGGATAAATTGAACGGCGAGTCATCAGTGCTGATGGGTAAAAACAACATGGATGAGTTTGCCATGGGCGGTTCGAACGAGACATCATACTTCAAGAATGTTCGCAATCCATGGGATACAGACGCCGTACCGGGCGGTTCATCAGGTGGTTCGGCTGCGGCGGTTGCTGCAGGTCTTGTGCCGTATTCCCTCGGTTCAGACACAGGCGGATCGGTCAGACAGCCGTCATCATTCTGCGGTGTGGTCGGCATGAAGCCGACATACGGCCGTGTATCACGTTACGGTCTTGTCGCATTCGCATCCAGCCTGGATCAGATTGGACCGATCACGAGAAATGTCCGTGACAACGCGAAGATTTTAAATTTAATTTCAGGTACCCACAATAAGGATGCAACGAGCATGCCAAACGTGGACCAGGACTTCTTAGAAGGCATCGATGCGGACCTCGCAGGCAAGAAGATCGCCGTACCGGAGGAATTCCTCGGCGACGGCATCGATCACGAAGTGACCGATGCCGTTGAAAAGGCAATTAAAACTTTTGAGGATATGGGTGCGACTGTCGACCGGGTTTCATTCCCTCATATTAAATATGTCGTTTCTGCATACTACCTTATCGCCTCAAGTGAAGCGAGCTCAAACCTGGCACGCTTTGACGGTATCCGTTACGGCTACAGGGCGGAAGGTACGGAAACATTGGAAGAGCTTTACAGAAAAACACGCGCTGAAGGATTCGGCGAAGAAGTCAAACGCCGTATCCTGCTCGGAACTTTTGTACTCAGTGCCGGTCACTATGACCAGTACTACATCCGCGCACAGAAACTGCGCAGCAAGCTTGAAGCGGATATGCTGAAGACGTTCGAGGACTATGATCTGGTCATCGGACCGACAACGACAAGTGCTGCATATGATATCGGTGAAAAAATCGATGATAAGCTGAGAATGTACAAAGATGATATTTTAACGATTCCGGCAAACCTGACGGGTATGCCTTCAATTTCAATCCCTTGCGGACTGAGCGAAAAGAAGAGACCAATCGGTTTACAGATTATCGGCAACCACTTCGAGGAATCAAAAGTCTACAATGCAGCATATAAATTCGAAGAAAAATATAACCTTCATGAAGAATTAAAAGAAGTGCAAAAGGAGCTGAGATAAATGCATTTTGAAACGGTTATCGGACTTGAAGTCCACGTTGAATTGAAGACGGCAAGCAAAATGTTTTCAGATGCACCGGCTCATTACGGCCAGGAACCCAATTCAAGTCTGAGTGTCGTAGATTTAGGGTACCCTGGAACATTACCTGTACCGAACAAAGAAGCGATCAATTATGCAATGAAAGCCGCGATGGCGCTGAACATGGACATCGCAGATGTGACCAACTTCGACCGTAAAAACTATTTCTACCCGGATAACCCGACAGCATACCAGATTTCACAGATGGATGATCCGATCGGGCAGAACGGCCATATCGATATCGAGGTGGACGGTGAAACGAGAAGGATCGGCATTACAAGACTCCACCTGGAGGAAGATGCCGGTAAATCGACACATAAGGACGATTATTCTCTGGTGGACTTGAACAGACAGGGCACACCGCTCGTCGAAATCGTATCAGAACCGGATATCCGTACGCCTGAAGAGGCATATAAATATCTGGAAAAACTGAAGGCGATCATCCAGTATACGGGTGTATCCGATGTGAAGATGGAAGAAGGTTCACTCAGATGTGATGCCAACATTTCACTCCGTCCTTACGGCCAGGAAGAGTTTGGTACTAAGGCAGAGCTTAAAAACTTAAACTCATTCAACTTCGTAAGACGCGGCCTTGAGCACGAACAGATCCGTCAGGAGAAAATTCTTCTTAAAGGCGGAGAAATCGAACAGGAAACACGCCGTTACGATGAAAAGACAGGCGAAACGATTTTGATGCGTGTCAAAGAAGGTTCGGATGACTACCGTTATTTCCCGGAACCGGATCTTGTCGACATTCATATCGATGATGAGTGGAAAGAACGTATCAGAAAGACGATTCCTTTATTGCCGGATGCACTGAAAAAGAAGTATATCGAAGATTATAAACTGCCTGAATACGATGCAGAAATCTTAACTTTACGAAAAGAAACTTCAGACTTCTTTAATGAAATGGTTGAAAGCCACGGTGCGGATGCGAAGCTTGCATCGAACTGGGTGATGGGCAACGTCAATGAGTATTTGAATAAAAACCAGGTTGAACTTGCAGATGTCGCACTGACGCCGAAAAACCTGACAGACATGATTGCTCTGATCGAGGATGGCACCATCTCAAGCAAGCAGGCGAAAAAAGTATTCACTGTATTGATTGAAAAAGGCGGAGAAGCCAAGTCTGTCGTGAAAGAACTCGGTATGGAACAGATTTCCGACCCTGCAGTTCTGACTGAAATGGTGACGGAAGTGCTGGACGATAACCCGCAGTCAATCGATGACTATAAAAATGGTAAAGACCGTGCCATCGGATTTTTAGTGGGACAGATCATGAAGAAATCCAAAGGGCAGGCGAACCCTAAAATGGTCAACAAAATTCTAATCGAAGAAATCGGTAAGAGATAATATGTATAGAGGCAGACTCAACAATTGAGTCTGCCTTTTCTATATGAAATATATTTTTAGGAGGTGTTGATATTGAGAACAAAAGACCATATTAAAAAGTTCGATAAGCAGGTGGGGGTATATGTGCGCATGCGGGATAACGATAAATTTTCAAAATACCGCAGAAAGCTGTTCGATAAGGCGGCAGGGGATGTGCTGGAAGTCGGCGTGGGGACAGGTTTGAATTTTCCTTATTATGACGAAGTGGAAAAATTGACTGCAGTGGATTTCAGTGAACCGATGATTGCTGAAGCAGAGAAAGAAGCGGCGAAATATCCATTTCCTGTCGACTTCATCCGCAGTGATGCGGAGGCTTTGGAATTTGAAGAAAACTCATTTGATACAATCGTTTCCTCTTTAAGTTTCTGTTCATACAACAATCCTGTGGAATTGTTAAACAAATTCAATGTGTGGTGCAAAGAAGGCGGTCAAATATTATTGCTTGAACACGGACTGGTCACATTCAAACCCCTGCAGTTACTCCAAAAATCAATAGATCCTTTGACGATGCGTATAATCGGCTGTCATCAAAACAGGGATATAGAGAAAATCGCAGCTCGTTCCAACCTTGAAATTACGGGTGTTGAAAGACGCGTGCTCGGCGCTCTTTATTTAATTCAGGCAAAACCAGGAAATTGAAAAGTCATAAGTTGACAGAAAATTTAGATTCATTTAGAATATATTTGACGTGTAATGTAAGCGCATACAACGACATTTAGAATAATACTCATACGCCAAAAACGAACAATGAACCATTTAGGAGGTTTAACATGGCTGGAAACCGTGGAGTTGTTTATCAAGGTAATGGCATTGTAGAAGTAAAGGACATAGACTATCCGGATTTAGTGTTGCGCGAAGGGCCTGGTGTTCCGAAATCGAACGTCGGACGTAAATGTGAACACGGAGTAGTATTAAAAGTCGTTACAACGAATATTTGCGGCAGTGACCAGCACATGGTCCGGGGCAGAACGACAGCGCCTGAAGGACTTGTGCTGGGGCATGAAATTACAGGAGAAGTTGTTGAAGTGGGCAGAGACGTTGAGTTCGTCAAAAAGGGCGATATCGCTTCTGTTCCGTTCAACATCGCATGCGGACGCTGTGTCATGTGCCGTGAACAAAAGACGCACATCTGTCTGAATGTTAACCCTGAAAGACCGGGCGGCGCATACGGCTACGTAGACATGGGCGGCTGGGTAGGCGGCCAATCTGAATATGTCATGGTGCCTTATGCAGATTTCCAACTGCTTGTATTCCCGGACCGCGATCAGGCAATGGAGAAAATTTTAGATTTGACGATGTTATCGGATATTTTCCCGACTGGCTATCACGGGGCAGTATCCGCAGGTGTTAAAACCGGTTCAACCGTTTATGTTGCAGGGGCAGGACCTGTCGGGCTCGCAGCAGCGCACTCGGCACAGTTGCTTGGTGCATCTGTCGTCATTGTCGGGGATATGCAGGAAGAGCGTCTGAAGCAGGCGGAAAGCTTCGGCTGTGAAACGGTCAACCTTGCAAAACATGACAATCTCGGCGAACAGATTGAACAGATTTTAGGCGAACCGATCGTCGACTGTTCCATCGATGCGGTCGGCTTTGAAGCATCCGGACACGGCGAGAATGCTGAAGAACAGCCTGCAGTCGTGCTGAATACGATCATGGATGTTACAAAGGCAGGCGGAAGTCTCGGTATTCCGGGCTTGTACGTTACAGAAGACCCGGGTGCGGCTGATGAAGATGCCAAGACCGGATCGCTTAAAGTGAGATTCGGCCAGGGCTGGGCCAAAGCCCATACATTCGTCACCGGCCAGACGCCGGCGATGCAGTATAACCGTGATCTTATGAAAGCCATATTATCAGGCAGAGCCAACATCGCCAAAGCGGTGAACGCGACAGTCATCGGGCTGGACGACGCACCAAAAGGCTACAGCGACTTTGACAAAGGCGCTTCCAAAAAGTTTGTCATCGATCCGCACGGCTCATTAAAATAAAAACCGGTAGATGATTGATAGAAACCCGGCATCTTGTTGATGTCGGGGCTTTTTGCGTGGTTTTTGGGGTGATGTGCGTGGCTTCCGACATCGTTTTTACGCCATGTCGGGCCCCTCGTGCCATGGCAAGAAAACGACGGCACGAGCTCACACCTCCCGTGCCATGGCAAGAAAACGACGGCACGCGCTCACGCCTCCCGTGCCATGGCAAGAAAACGAAGGCACGCGCTCACGCCTCCCGTGTCATGGCAAGAGAACGACGGCACGCGCTCACGCTTCCCGTGCCATGGCGAGCAAACGAAGGCATGCGCTCACGCTCCCCGTGCCATGGCGAGAAAACGACGGCACGAGCCACCTAATCCGGCTCAACCCGGGCCCCACCTGCATCACTTCCAAAAACAAAGACTGCCGGGCAGGCCGCCCGGCAGTCTCAAAATATTATTCACTTATTAGAAAGCTGTGGATGTTGCCGATGACTTCGGTTTCAACCTCACCTTTCATCAGGTCGTTGTCGTAATCGTAATATTCATCTTCGACGCTGACTTCCTGGTTGTCGATGTAGTAATAATCGTTTTCCGTGAGGTAGGTTGCATCTTCATCCAAAACATTCGCCAGATTTTCGTGTTCATGAACGTTTGCGTTGCCTAACAGTATAACAACTTTGTCGCTGTTATACAGGTTCATGTAGGCGGTTGTCAGTGCGTCCACGTCACGTTCCGGCAGTACTTCGTCGTTGTAGTCCATGATCTGCAATGCATCTACGATGACGGCATCGCTGTTGTCATTGACACTTAATTCATTTAGAGTGGTGGTGTTACTGGATATGTCGAGTCTGTTGAATTGAATTGTATC
The DNA here is from genome assembly GCF_059568765.1 of Lacicoccus kunmingensis DSM 17847. Taxonomy (NCBI): domain Bacteria; kingdom Bacillati; phylum Bacillota; class Bacilli; order Caryophanales; family Salinicoccaceae; genus Lacicoccus; species Lacicoccus kunmingensis. The sequence continues at coordinate 84,368 of NZ_JCANUC010000010.1, forward strand.
CGTGTCGAATTGGGCTTCTAAATTTGTCATGAAATCTTCTGTGTAATACCCCGGCAGTAAAACATCAATAATTAATGTTTCATTGTTTTCGACGGCTTGGTTGTACAATTCATCCAGACTTTCCTGGTTAAATGAAATCTGACTGTCTTCTTCTGATGGTTCACTGCTTTCTTCATCAGCATCGGATGTTTCAGTTTCATCATTTGCGCTTTCATCGGATCCTTCATTTCCTTCATCTGCTGCATCGCTTGTGGCGTCTGTGTCTTCGTTGTCTGCTGTCTCATCTGAAGTGTCTGTTTCGTTCGTCAGAGACGCTTGTTCTGTGGATGGGTTCATTGCAAAGTTGACATATAACCCACCTGCAAATAAGATTAAAGCTACAATTAATAATACCTTTTTCATAGAGGCCTCCAAAAAATCATGTATATTATTCATAACATTCTATGTTATAATATGACAAATATAGAAGATATCATTCTATATTATACACTAAATTTTTGGTTTGATAATATATAGGAATGATTAATTATGAATGAATATTATAAAATAGCGAAATCGCACTACATGGAAGCTTCCATGCAGATGCTTGAGCATTTTAAAAAGAGTGTCATAGAGCTTCATCATATAGGGTCCACGAGCATAAAAAAGCTTAACAGTTCCAATGGTATCGATGTCCTTGTTATACTTAAGACGGTAACTGAAGTTTCCGAACTGGAGGATATTCTGATTGCGGAAGGTTATGAAGTGGTATCCGAGTACAACAGCTTCTTTAAAGAGGAGTCTGTTTTTTATGGTCGATTTGGAGAATGTGATGTGAATTTCATCTTCATGTCCGACCGGGATAAAAAATCCGAGATTCTGCTCTTAAAAGAACTGCTTCTGGAAAATGATGAATATCTGCAGGATTTTCAGGAATTAAAACAATTACATAATGAATCAATTATCGACAACGATGAATACCAACATAAAAAAACAAAATTCTTCTCAACATTATTAAAAGAAGCCAAGGACTTGAACATTGTTTAAATTCCTGGCCGCAATCAATCTGATACTGATATTTACAATGCTGTTCCTGTCGACAACGGAATATATATCGCTCATGAAAGGGGTACAGCTTGTTGTTTTCATATTAAGTGTCTATTTATTATTTACTTATTCTAAAAAGAGCAGGAGAAAGAAATGAAGACTGCGAGAATTATATACAACCCCACCTCGGGACGTGAAACGTTTAAAAATGGACTGGCGGATGTTTTGATCCAACTGGAGAAAAACGGATATATAGCAAGTGCACATGCGACAACCAGAGCAGGTGACGCATCAGAAGCGGCACAGAGAGCGTGTGAGATCGGTTTTGATCTTATCATTGCTGTCGGCGGTGACGGCACGGTCAATGAAGTGCTGAATGGCATGGCTGATTTTGAAGAGCGTCCTGATTTAGGTATCATACCGATGGGCACCGTCAATGATTTTGCGTCGGCGCTCTATATCGACAATGACATTGAATCGGCAGTGGACACGATTGTCAACGGACAGACGATGTTTATTGACATCGGTCAGATGAACAGCAAGTATTTCATGAATATTGCCGGCGGCGGGAAGATCACTGCCGTGTCGTATGAAGCGCCGAGTAAGCTGAAGGCGGTTATCGGTACGCTCGCGTACTACGTGAAAGGCATCGAACTGCTGCCGCAGATTACGAGCACAAACATCAGAATCGAGTATGATGAGAATGTATTCGAAGGCGAAGTCATGCTGTTTTTAATTGGTCTGACGAACTCTATCGGCGGCTTTGACAAGCTTGTACCGGACGCAAAATTCAATGATGGAGAGTTCTCCTTACTTTTCGTTGAAAAAATGAGCATACTTGAACTTGGCCGCGTTATGACGATGGCTTCAAGGGGCGAGCACCTGAATCATGAGAAGGTGCACTATGCAAAAGCGAGTGATATCAGAGTGTCATCGTATGATGATGTGCAGCTTAACCTGGACGGTGAGTTCGGCGGTGTACTGCCTGCGCGCTTTGTCAACCACCAGCAGCACATTGCTTTTCGTGTGCCTGATAAATTTTATGAAGAACAAATGTATAATTGATGATAAGGACAACACAGTGATTTTTCACTGTGTTGTTTAGTATTTAATCTACAGGAGGTTAATATGAAGCTCACTATTTTCGCAACGACAGATGTTCACGGCGCAATTTATCCATATAACTATTTCGATCAGAAACCCGTCAATCACGGCCTGATCAATTTAAAATACTATATTGATCAGTATAAAAAAGACCATCCTGACGAGATTGTGATGACAGTGGATAATGGTGATCTGCTCCAGGGGGATGTTTGGAGCGACTATGACGTGGAGCACAGAGACGCACCGCTGATTGCCGGACTTCTGAACGACATGTATGATGTAGTCGGCCTCGGCAACCATGAATTTAATTTTGGGCTGGATTATTTAAATGATATTTTTAATAAAGTAAATATACCAATTATCAATTCGAATATAGATTTTTTGGACAATCCTTTAAAAGATAAAGTGGACAGGCATGTCCTGATGCCGTGTGATACGACGGACGGCAGGCTGAACATCGGATTTGTCAGTGCCGTGCCGACACAGATTATGAAGTGGGACAAATATAACCTGGAAGGCAATGTGGAAGTATCTTCGATGAAAGAGTCCATTGATGCGGAAGTACAGGTGCTGAAAGACCGTGGTGCAGATCTCGTCATTCTTCTGTCCCATTCCGGAATGAGCCGGGCGAAGGAAGATATGGAACGATTCGGTGAGAATCAGACGTTTCTGATGACCTTCCTGAAAGACATCGACGGCATCGTCTTCGGCCATACACACGAACTGTTTCCACATGATGGTTACGAAATCGATGTGAGCACGCTCGATATCGTCAAAGGGACGGTGAACGGCGTGCCGATGGTGCAACCGGGCGTGCAGGCGAGTCATCTCGGCAAGCTGACTTTTGAAATCGACATGACAGACGGCGTGCAGATTACAGATTCCAAAGCCCAGCTGATCAATGCGGAATCGATTGAACTGACACCGGAATACTTATCACGTTATGAAACCCGTCATGATGAAGTGCTCAAATTTCTGAGCACTGAATTCGGAGAAATAAAGACCCCGTGGCACTCGTATTTTTCAAGGGTGGCGCCGTCCTACTCAGTACAGGCAGTGGCCGAAGCGGTTAAGGATTATACTTTTAAAATCAGAGATGACATTGAACTTCCGGATCTTCCGGTACTGGCGTTTTCTTCGGCAGTGAAATCCGGACGCGACGGTGCGACTGACTTTACGGTCATAGATGCGGGAACATTCACTTTGAGCGATGCAATCGATATTTACAAGCATGCGAACAGCTTCAAGATCATCAAAGTGACCGGTGATATACTGAAGGAATGGCTCGAATGGAGCGCCTCCCAGTTTACATCGGATAAAGATGAGAACATCCTGTCCCCGAACCGCTCGCGTGCAGGGTTTCCCGGATACAATTTTGATGTGTTCATCGATCTCGAATATACGATTGATATTTCACAGCCGCCGAGATACTCGAGTTCCGCGAAAAAGATCAGCGATTCACAACGAATCGTCTCGGTTTCATATAGAGGCAGGGAAATCAGACCGGACGATGCGTTCCTCATCCCGGCACACAACTACCGGGTTGCGTATACACCGTTTTTAAGAGACCAGGAAGTGCTGTATGAATCGGATAAATCGATACGTGACATCGTCATCGATTACATGAAAACTGAACCCGAATTTGAACTGAAACATCCAATAACGGTGGTACCTTCCGGCAAATATTACTTTATTTCTGCGACAAAAGCACGGGATTACATCAAAGATGAACCGATCAGGCATATCAGAACAATTGATGATGGTTTCAGCTGGTACGAAATTGAAATGTAAGAGGGATATAAATGACACAACCCGTTAAGAATGAATATTATACAAGTACAGTTTTGGACTATACACACCAGGGACTCGGTGTAGTGAAAATCGACAACTATCCGATCTTCGTCCAGGACGTGCTGAAAGATGAAGAAATAGAATTCAAAGTGATCAAGGCGAATAAAAAGTTCGGCTACGGCAAGATGACAAAAGTGATTGAGCCGGCGCGTGAACGGATTGTACCGCCGTGTGAATATTATTATCAGTGCGGCGGCTGTCAGATTCAGCCGCTCAGTTACAATGAACAGCAGACGTTCAAAAAGGGTACTGTTGAAGCGAACATCAACCGCCAGGCGAAGCTCGGTGTGGATGTGCATGAGACGATCGGCATGGATGCGCCGAGTTATTATCGCAACAAGTCACAGATTCCCGTGCAGAAAGTGAACGGTGAGCTGAAGCTTGGACTGTACAGACCGCGGAGCCATGACATCATTGATATCAAGCACTGCATGATTCAAAAGAACATTCATAACGATATTATGAATGAAGTCCGTGAGCTGCTTAAAACGTTCAATATATCCATTTATGACGAGCATAAGCATAAAGGGCTGCTGCGTCATCTGATCATCCGCTCGAACCATGATGATTCTGAAGTCCAGGTGGGCTTTATTACAAATGGCCATAAAAATCCATTCGGCGATATCATAAAGATACTGGTTGAAAAATTTCCGACGATTACGAGCATCGTTCAGAATATCAACATGGATAAGACAAATGTAATTTACGGTTCCGAGACGAAAGTGCTGTATGGCGCTGAATACATTACCGACCAACTACTCGGCAAAAAATTCAATATCCGTGCGCGTTCGTTTTACCAAGTGAACCATGAACAGACGGAAAAACTGTACAACGAAGCGCTGAAAATTGCTGACTTGAAAGGTGACGAGACAATCATCGATACGTACTGCGGTATCGGGACCATCGGTCAGGTCGCAGCAGATCACGTGAAGAAGATCATCGGAATCGAAGTCGTGGACTCCGCCGTTGAAGATGCCCGAGAGAACGCGAAACTTAACGGCATCGATAATGCAGAGTATTATTTGGGCAAATCCGAAGTCGTTATGAAGCAGCTTGTGGCGGATGGTATCAAGCCGGATCTCGTATTCGTCGACCCGCCGAGAAAAGGCTGTCATGAAGACTTTTTGAACAGTCTGGTTGAAGTGGCACCGGAAAAGATCGTTTATATTTCATGTAACCCGAGCACGCTGCAGCGGGACTTGAAAATATTGAGCGAGCAAGGCGGTTATTCAGTCAACCCGGTCACGCCGGTGGATCTCTTCCCACAGACAAACCATGTGGAAGCAGTGACGATGCTGACGAAACAGTGATGGGGAGATTATGGACTACTTACGACGGTAAAGGTGAGCAATATAAAATGACCAACCGCGATAAGAAATAGAACTTTCCTTGAAGTATTTGAACAACTCAGATATATTTGAAGCATAAACCAAATACGTTCCAACTGGGGGCAGTCTGAAAGGCTTGAGAAGTACCCTTTGAACCTGAACTGGTTAATACCAGCGGAGGGAAGTGGATAAATTTATTATTGAATAAAAATCAAATCAATATATAAACATCAATCCTTTCCTCCTTCAGTCGGAACGACTCACAGGAGGAATTTTTTTATGCGTTTTTCAGAAGAGTTGAGAGAAAGAACGAAAGACAGCTGGGACAAAAGTGTGAATCACCCGTTTGTAAAGGACATCGCCAAAGGCGATCTGCCGCTTGAAACATTCAAGAATTATATTATGCAGGATATTTATTATTTGAAGCATTACGGGAAAGTCCATGCATTCGCAGCGGCTCATGCGGATGACTTCAGTGTGTCTGCGAGCCTGGCTGAAAAAGCGAAGACTACTGCTGAAGCGGAACTGACGGTCCATAAGGAACATGCTGAAATTTTGAACATCACAGATGAGGATATCAAAAACTTCAAACCGGCACCGACAGCCTATGCCTATACGTCACATTTGTACAGGGCATCATTATCAGGCAGCCTCGCTCAGATCATCGCGGCAATACTGCCGTGCTACTGGCTGTATGCGGATATCGGGATGAAATATAAAGACGAGAATCCGGATGAGGAAATCTACCGCAACTGGATTCAGATGTACGCCAGCGACTGGTTCCAGGAATCGACGCAGGAAATGATTGATCTCATGGATGAACTGGCAGACAAAGCCGGCGAGGATGAAAGGAAAAAAATCATCGAACAGTTTGTCATCGCAAAAAACTATGAACTGGCATTCTGGGAGATGTCATATACTTTTGAGAAGTGGCTGTCGGAAGCGTAATGTATGTTTTATTCGTCTGTATCAAGGGAAGATGGAGAGAAAGCGTATACAATGAAGCATCTTTTCATTAGAACACATAAACGCAACTTTAAGAGGGGGCAGAATTTTATGTCTGTAAGAAAAGATATTAGCCGTATTAACGAAAAAGAGGATGCAATAGGGGTACTGACGTTATATTTGAACACGGATGCAAGTAACCCGGATTTGAATAACGGTGAGTGGAAAATCCACTTGAAAAACGAGATTAAGGAAATGAAGAATTATGCTGATAATACAGCACAGGAACCTGAGAAGAAAGTATTGAAGAAACTGCTTAAAAAGGTTGAGGGCCGCGTAGGAGAGTTGCAGATGGAACTGCAGAAAGGTCTGATGATTACAGCTTCGGCCGACGAGGAGCTGTGGGAAGAAAAGATTCTGCAGGTACCTGTCACAACCACACTGCATTGGGAGAAGATACCTGCCATGCAGCAGCTTCAGGCGATGGTCCAGAAGTATCCGAAATCAGCAATCATCGTACTGCAACAGATGGATGCGCGTTTTATTGAAACAGAGCTCGGCTCCATCATCGATGAGCTCACTTTCAGCTGGGATTTGAACCGTGAAGACTGGCTCGACTACAGCAGCGGTGTATCAGTCGGCTCAAGGGGTTCCAACCAGGACCATTTTGAACGCCGTTTCGATGAAAATAAAAACCGTTGGTATAAAAATCTCGCACCAAGGCTCGGTAAAGAGATCAAAGACCGCGGACTGGAAGGTGCCTACCTCGTCGGAAGCAACGAATTGGTTCCGGATCTCGAGGAGCATATGCATGAAGGACACCTGCTTGGTGTGCTGACCAAAAACATCGGCATGAAACCGAACCATGAAATCGTAAGCGAAATATATCAGGACTTAATTTAACATTCAAAAGCACTTGAGTCTTAACCTCGAGTGCTTTTTTAAATCCATAAATATATGAGCAGGCCGACGGATACGCCAAAAATCGCATGGCTCACGGTCCAGTTCACCCATGCAGCAACGTCTTTATGGCTCGGCGGTGTCGGTGTCAGCATACTCAGGAAAAATAAAACCCCGCCGCCGGCAGAATAGACGAGCACATACGGCCAGATGGCCTTTTCAAAGCCAAGTGGCACAAGCAGATAAAACAGCACAACCGCACTGACGATGCACGTCATATAATGAAATATAAGACCGGTAATGTTTTTATCCGCCCAGCGCTTAAGTATCGGAATGTAATCCATGTTATAAAGCAGAATCTCACCTTCATTCCCTGTCACCATACGTACAATCTTCATCACGAGTCCTAAAATAAACCCTGATATCGCACCGATGATCACAAGCATCAAAAACGTAGCCATCACATCACTCCCAGATCAGTATTGTCACTTTTAATTCTCTACCCTCCATAAACACGGTAAAAACGCATGATGATGCCATATATGTATTTCATCATACGATATGGTCAATCTTTATCACCTTCGATGATTAGAAATACATACAAACTGGGTATATAACACTAATCATGAATGGAGGATGATGACCATGGCTAAAAAAGAGAAGCAGTTATTGAAAAAAGCTTGGCAGGAAACGAAGTCTCTTAATGACGGTGAAGTATTTTTAGTGAAAGACTTATTTAAAGGCTATAAATGGAACAGACTGCCGACAGAGGAAAGAACGGCGCTTGGCAGATTGTTCCTGGAAAAAGCAAACAGCAAGAAGTCTGTCGAAGTCATCGATAAATCGTCATCAAATCAGCAACAATATAAGAAAATAGGTTAGAATGTATAAAGGGGTGGCGACACTCCTTTTTTACTTGCAGGAAAGTTGGGATGGAATGAAATTCATCGGTATCGATCTCGCATGGACTTATAAAAATGAAACGGGTCTCTGTGTACTGGATGCATCCGGCCGGGTGGAATACCTGGATTCAAAAGTCTATTCGAATAAAGAGATAATGGACGTTATAAAACAGCATCACACCGAAAATATGGCCATCGCCATTGATGCACCGCTCATCGTGCCGAATGAAGGCGGTTCGCGCGGGGCAGAAGGTGAAATGATGCGTGCGGTAATCAACGGCCACCGTCTGAGAGCCTTCAACTCAAACCGGAATTACTTCACAAAAGTATTCGGTGAAATACGCGGGGAAACATTGAGGCAGACGATTCAGAGTGAAATCCCCAATATACAGATCGGATTCGATAGAGTAGAATCGAGCATTATAGAAACATTTCCGACTGGCATCGTCAGCGGGCTGTTTTCTGATATTGCCCCGATTAAATATAAAATAAAACCAAAAACTAAATTTGATGAAACAAAATCAGAGATGGAGCGCCTTATCAACAGATTTGATAAACTTGAAAATGAAGATAAGTGCATCTCCGGACTGATATCGAAAATCAATGATGAAGTGGAGACGAAAAAAGCACATAAACATCTGGAAGATAAGGTTGACGCGTTTCTGTGTGCATTCGGAGTGTATTCAATCTATGAAGGACTCGCTTCAGAAACGATGTTCGGCACGATCGATAAGGGCTTTATTGTCATACCGGTCTTTCAGAACGGGTAGATTTGCACAGAGAATTGTATAGATTCCGAATAGTCATGAGTTTGTCATGTATGTGAAAAAAGAAACATGTTAAACTGGAAATATAAATTGATAAAATATTAAAAATAAACATTGGAAGTTTTCATGAAATGGAGGTTTTTCTTATGGAGGAACAGCAAACGGGCCGTAAAGGGAATCTGATCATTCTCGGTATCGTTCTATCCATCATCACTTATTGGCTTTTCGCCCAGGCATTTTTAAATATCGGGCCGCATGTACAAGAAACATACGCGGGGGCGAGTGCCGGAATCATTAACTTATCGATCAGTCTGACGTCACTGATTACCGGAATTTTCATGGTGGCAGCGGGTAATTTCTCCGACAAGCTGGGGAAAGTTAAAATCACGTATGCCGGTATCATTTTAAGTATTATTGGTTCATTAATGATTATCATTACCGCAAATCCGGCGATTCTGATCATTGGTCGTATTGTGCAGGGTTTCTCAGCGGCGATGCTGATGCCTGCGACCATTTCAATCATCAACACTTTATTTACAGGTGACAAGAGAAGAAGTGCACTCAGCTACTGGTCAATCGGTGCGTTCGGGGGTACAGGTTTTGCCTCGTTATTTGCCGGAACAGTCGCAACATTTATAAACTGGCAGTGGATATTCATCATTTCCATCGCACTTTCTGTGCTTGCACTGTTTTTACTTAAAGACTTGAAAGAAATCCGTTCGGAAAAAGTGATAGACAGTGGCCGTTTCGACTATGTCGGACTGCTCATCTTCATCGTTGTCATGAGCGGACTCAGCATTTATATTACTCAGGGTGAAGCACTCGGATGGTTCAGTCCGGTATCAATTGCAATCATTGTCATTACAATCGTTTCGGGTGTCGCATTCTATATTGTTGAAAACCGTATGAAACAACCGTTCATCGACTTTTCCATATTTTCCAATAAGGCTTATATCGGAACGGTCATCGCGAACTTCCTGATGAATACGACAGTCGGTTCCATTGCCCTGTTCAATATCTATACACAGTCAGAGCTTGCTCTGACACCGTTTGAAGCAGGTCTTATCACATTGCCGTATGTCGTGCTGATTCTGTTTACAATACGGGTCGGTGAGAAAAGTATTAAAAAGTACGGCACCAAAATGGCAATTGTCGTTTCACCGATCATACTTGCAGTGGGGGTTGTCCTATTGTCACTGACATTCCTCGGCGACACAGCATATATCATCAGCTGTCTGATCGGATTCTCACTATTCGGTATCGGTATCGGTTTATTCGCAACACCGGCGCTCGATACTGCAGTATCGACAACACCGCCTGAAAAAGTCGGCGTGGCATCTGCGATATTCAAGATGGCATCGACACTCGGTGCGGCATTCGGTCTTGCGATCATCATTTCGCTGTACACAGCACTGGATGGCCCGATGTCAATCGGCGGGTCGGCAATGGTTGCGTTCGGCCTGAACGTCATCGCCATCATCGTTGCATTTCTGTGTGCGAAGTTCGTCATACCGGACCGTGCGATGGAGTAAAATCTTATATTCAAATCCTTCCTTTACGGGAAGGATTTTTTATTGTGAAGCTAAAGCCCCCATGCTATACTACCTATCGGTAGGTAGCTGAATAGAAAGAGGAAAAATTTATGACACAGGAAATATCCATATTTCAAAATAAAACATTCATGATGCTGCTCATGGCCGGCATCTTTGCGGTGACAGGCTTCAGCATGTTCCTAACGACGACGTCATGGTATATCATCCGCACACTCAACATGCCGGATATGCTCGGGCTCGTGCTGATCGTCATCACTGTGCCGAGGCTCATAATGATGATATACGGCGGGGTGCTCGCAGATAATTATAAAAAGTCGACCATCATGTTCGGCACGAACATTGCCCAGGCGCTGCTGCTAGGACTCATTACGATATTCATCTTCACAGATATTATGACACTCGGCTGGTTCATGTTATTCGGCGGTCTGTTCGGCATGCTGGATGCATTTTTCGGACCGGCGAGTACATCGATGATTCCGAAAGTTGTGGAGCGTGCGCAGCTGCAGAAAGCGAACTCATATTTCCAAGGTGTGGACCAGATTTCATTCCTTGTCGGCCCGGTGCTTGCCGGGATCATCATGGAATTCGGGTCAGTGTCGATGAGCTTTTTTGTCGGATTCATGCTGGTCATCTTATCGGCGATATTCGTATTCCCGCCGCTGATCAAAGAAGGACCGGTTGAAAATACCGTTAAACAGACACCGCTGCAAAACTTCAGCGAAGGTTTCAATTACGTCAGGAAATCCAACTTCCTGATCATCGGCATCATCGTGCTGGTAACATTGAACTTCTTCGTATTCGGCACGCTGCATATTGCGGTACCGTTCTTAACAGACTTATACGGCGGCACACCGATCAACTTGAGTATTATGGAAATGAGTCTGAGCCTCGGCATGCTGATCGGGACGGTCGTCCTCGGCAGCTATTACATCAGGCGGAAAGGCCGGACGGCACTTTACGGCCTGATCATCACACTCGTCATCTACATCGTGTTCAGTTTTGTAGAAAGCCTGACGCTGCTGCCGGTACTGTTATTTTTAATCGGTCTTGCGATGGCATTCGTCTTCATCCCGTTCTTCACCGCTACACAGGAAATAACAGAAAACAGGATGATGGGCCGGGTCATGAGCCTGATTTTCCTTGCGATGAACGGCTTCGATCCGATTGCCTATGCGATTGTCGGCAGCATGACCTCAGCCGGCATTTCAATCCAGCTCATCCTGCTCGGTTTTGGAACGATCGGAATGATCATTGCACTGGTTGTTTTATTTAAAGCAAAAGGATTCCAGAGACTTGAAACATAAGGAGGGAATAGATTGAGTACTAAAGATAAAATTTTAAGCGTCAGCAAAGCGCATTTCGCATCCAAAGGCTATGAAGGCACGTCGATGTCAATAATCGCGGAGGGCGTCGGTATCAGAAAACCCTCGCTATACTCCCACTACAGCAGTAAGGCGGATATATTCAAAGATGTCCTGACACTCGACTTCGAAACGCATCTTTTATTTGTCAAAGAGATTTTAAGCAATAAAAACCGGTCTGCCGTTGAAAATTTATATACACTGTTCATGGAACATCTGCCGGGTGATGAAAAGATGGTGATGGACAATGAATTTTATTACCGGTTCTTCAAATATCCGCCGGTGGATATAGAAGAGTATACAATCGGCCGTTACAGGGAAGCAGATCAGAAAATATTTGAAATGTTTGATGCCGTGGTTAAAGAAGGTAAGGAACAGGGGGACATTGATTCAACGCTGTCCAGCCGTCAGATTTACGAATTGTACTTTATGATGGTAGACGGAATTGATACGATGAGTATGCTGTACAATTTTGAAGCGGCCAAAAAAAGCAGTGAAAATGTGTGGCAGGTTTTTTATCGAGGAATAAAAGCCTGAATCAGTTATAATGGAATCAACACGGCATTAGGGAGGAACAAGATGAATTCGATTACGTTAATGGATGCATATGCGATAGAGAATTTGAGGAGTTACGGCTACAGTAACAATCAGATTCTGTCGAAAGTGCAGGAGAAAGATATTGAAGAATTTAAGAAAGTGAAAGAAAACCTGGACTTTAGTCTCCTGATTGATATGGATGAGTCCATCGGTCTTGAGACGTTGCTTGAAGACGGCTACAAGGTCAAATTCCTGACGTTCAACGGACTGAAGAACCTGATTAAATTGAAATTCGGCAAGATTGCCGATGAAGATTATCAGGTGGATGAATTTAAATTGTCCGGTCTGAAGCTTGATGAAAGTCAGGCACTGGATCTCGGCAATGCATTATCATCGAACTGGCAGATGATTGAAGAACAAGGCGGTTATAAAGTACAGCCGGTAAAATAATTCATTTCAAGGAGGATTTATTTCATGAAAGCAGTATATCATCAAGGTGAACAGAGTTTAAAAGGCGTGAAATATGGCGAGGTTGAAATTGACGAATTAAAAGATACGGATGTAAAAGTGAAATTGAAGACGGCAGGTCTGAATCACAGGGATTTATTCATACCGGCACGTCACGATGAAAATGATCCGGCACTTGTGCTCGGTTCAGACGCTGCAGGTATTGTCGAAGAAGTCGGCAGCGGTGTCAGCAATGTCAAAGTCGGCGACGAAGTGATCATCAACCCTTCACTCGGATGGAAGGAAAATGATGTGGCACCGCCGGAAGGTTTTGAGATTGTCGGATTCCCGTTCAACGGCACTTTTTCAGAGTATATCGTACTGCCTGGAGAAAACGTGCTGCCGAAACCGGGACACCTGAACTGGGAAGAAGCAGGTGTTCTCGCATTGTCCGCAATGACAGCGTACAGGGCTTTATTTACAAGAGCGAAAGTTGAAAAGGGCATGTCCGTACTGATTCCGGGTGCAACCGGCGGCGCCGGCACATTCCTGCTGCAGTTCGCAAAAGCTGCAGGCGCAGAAGTTATTGTGACTTCACGTTCTGAAGAAAAACGCCAGGCGGCCCTGGACCTCGGCGCGGATATAGCAATCGACAGCGAAACGGACTGGAACGAAGCACTGGACGGCAAGAAAGTTGACGTTGTGATCGAGAGTGTCGGTGCGGTGACGTTCAACAAGTCCGTCGATCAGCTGAAGCGCGGCGGAACACTCGTTGCATTCGGTGCTTCTGCCGGTGACACGGTGGACTTCAACCTCCGTAAATTCTTCTACGGCCAGTACAATCTTTTGGGATCGACGATGGCGAGCACAGAAGAACTGGAAGAAATGCTCGCATTCATCGAGAAGCATGATATCAAGCCGGTCATGGATCAGAGCTATCCGCTGGACGAGTTCGAAGCAGCATTCGAAAGACTCGACAAAGCGGGCATGATGGGTAAAATCGTCTTTACGATATAGACTTGATTTGGAACAGGAGTCGGCGTCCCTTAGAGGGGGATGAGGACTCCTGTTTTTTTGTGTGTTGGGCTGATTAGTTAGAGTAAAAAACAGGTGCATCTAAACGTTTCCAATCACTTTCCGTTTAGTTAGCATGAAAAATCATCCGATCTAAACGGCAGCCTGCTCACCTGAGACAAAAAATTATCCCGAGTGAGCAGATCTCAATAAAAACTGCTCACTCAGCCTGAAAATCGAAGCCAAATGAGCAGCGTTATATCATTTCTCACGGATTTCCATTGAATATTTCAAGTGAGAGATAATCAGAATGACCGCAATCAGAATGATCGAGAATATTTGTGATTCTCCGGTAATGATGGAGTAGAAAATCAAAATCACAATCCCGAGAAATAATCCGGTCTGAAGGAAATTATACGTTTTATACAACCCGTTCAACATAATGTGGCGCTCACCTTCGTCACTTGCTGCCATCAGTTTTTCAGCATACTTTTTATCGCCGGGCTTGGGCAGATCTCTGTCTGGATATAAACTGCTGACCATACCTGTCTGAACGACTGTCAGATAGAGAACGACAAGATATGTGACAGCCGAGATCAGTATCCATGCAAAATGAAATTCGATAATCATAAATATTGAAAGAGCAATGATAGACAGCATCGTTGCCATCGTATTGACGACCTGCAGATCATTGTACTTGTTGTAACGGTAAATATCATAGGCATCCATGTCCATATATTTCGTATAGTCACTTGCGACCGTTTTGAGCTGTCTGTAAAGATATACGCTGACAATTGCCAGGATGATTGAAGCGGCGAGCGTTACGAGCCCGATCCAGTAGTAGATACCATCCATGTTCATATCACTGGTGCTTGTCGCGATAATACTGAGCACGAGCCACGCAATTGCCCCGAGAAATAAATACATCAGTGTTCTTAATGTACGTTTCATCCTATAATTCCTCCTCTTCGAAAATAAAAATCTCCTCTATCGGTTCATCGAAAATTTTCGCCAGACGTTTTGCAATCAGCAGTGAAGGGATATAATCCTCACGCTCGATCAGGCTGATCGTCTGTCTGGAAACTTTCGCAAGTTTGGCAAGTTCCGTCTGATTGAGCCGGTCTCTTGCGCGGAGTTCACGTAATCTAGTTCTCATAATAATCATCCTCTTCAGGTTCGATTTTCTTCATTCCAAGAATGACAGCCACTATGGCGCCGACCCAGAGCATCGGTGCATCTGAAAAAAAGGGATAAGGAGCATCGCAGCAGCCATAATCAAAAATGTATAATCTATATGATAATTACCGAATTTCATTTTCAATCCCTCCGATTGATTAAAGTGTAACAGAAAGTTTACTTAATGACAAATTTAATTGTCAAAATGACAAATATAATATAAGGATGTATGTATTTAATTGACAGCTCTATATTGACGGAACTATCAGAAAATGGTTTAATTATCTTGAAATCGCTTTCTTGAAGACACGGAAAAGTTGCTGTAAATGGGGTGCGTTAAGAAGGTTTATATTACTTTCCAAAGAGAGGTGTACTATGACAAAAAAGAAAGGTTTTGTTGCAAAGGCTCTCGATATCATAGAACGTGTCGGTAATAAACTGCCGGACCCATTCGTTCTATTCGTCTTACTCGCGATTTTTATGATTATACTGTCATACATATTCAGTGTGGCAGGGGCATCTGTCATCCATCCTGGTACAGGTGAGGAGCTTCCAATTCAAAATCTGTTGTCCGGAGCCGGATTGCAGTTTATTCTCACTTCCATGCTGGATAACTTTACAGGGTTTGCACCGCTTGGATTAGTTCTTGCGATGATGCTCGGTATCGGGCTTGCAGAGAAAGTCGGTTTACTGGATTATGCCATCCGTAAAACGATACTGAAATCACCGCCGGCACTGCTGACATATACATTGGTATTTGTCGGTATCATGGGTAACGTTGCTTCCGACGCAGCGATGGTCATCATCCCGCCGCTTGGAGCTTTAGTATTCTATAAAGTTGGAAGGCATCCGCTTGCGGGTCTTGCAGCGGGTTATGCCGGTGCCGGCGCAGGCTTCACAGCGAACCTGTTCGTCGCAGGTACTGACGCACTTTTATCAGGTATATCTACAGAAGCGGCTGCGATTGTTGATGAAGCCATGGTCGTGACACCGGTGGATAACTGGTACTTTAATATTGTGTCCGTATTCGTGCTGACAATTGTCGGCGGAATGCTAACCTCAAAACTTGTTGAACCGAGACTTGGTAAATATAAAGGGGACGAAGTCGAGGAAGAAAGTACGGAAGAACTGCCGAACGCGAAGAAAGCATTCTTTGCTGCAGCTGGTGCCGGTCTCCTTTACTGGATTATTATAATTGGTGTTATCATCATGCCTGACAGCCCGTTGAGGGGTGAGGGCGGCACTATTGTGCCATCACCGTTCCTTGACGGTATTGTCCCACTGATACTATTCTTCTTTATCATCATCGGTGTGACATTCGGTATTGTTACCGGCAAGATAAAGTCAGGTAAAGATGTTACGGATTACATGACAGACTCCATCAAAGACATGGCGGGATATATTGTTCTGGTATTTGCGATTGCCCAGTTTATCGCTTACTTTACATGGTCCAATCTGGGCACATGGATTGCTGTAAATGGGGCGGAGTTCCTTCAGGATATAAACTTTACGGGGTTTGGCCTGGTCGTCGGTTACGTACTGCTGACATCACTGCTGAACTTCCTGATCACCTCAGGTTCTGCCAAATGGGCGATTGAGGCACCGATATTTGTGCCGATGTTCATGCAGCTGGGATATCATCCGGGATTCACACAAGTCGCCTACCGTATCGGGGACTCGTCAGTAAATATCATCACACCGCTTTTCCCGTACATGGTCATCGTTCTCGCATTCATGAGACGTTATGATAAAAATGCCAGCATCGGTACGTATATTTCATTGATGCTGCCATATTCCATCGCATTTCTAATTACATGGATCATCCTGCTTGCGATATTCTACTTCACAGGACTGCCTTACGGTCCGGGTGTCGGAACTTATCTTGAAAGCGGACAGTAATTTATATACTTAAAAGCTGGGAATAATTCTCCCGGCTTTTATTTTAGTGAATCAATGTAACTGTAAAATTAAACTGGACACATGAAAGGAGATGCAGCATGTTCACACATAAAGTGATTCAAACAGACAGAGGGCAATTTGAAATATTCATCCGCGGTAAAGGGGAGCCGTTGGCTTATACTCATCTGTACAGTGAGTTCAATGAAAATGGAGATATCATGTCTCAAAACCTGAGCGAGCATTATAAGGTTATTATCATTAATTTGAGAGGTGCAGGTAAAACGGATGATCAGATTGACGAGTACTCCTACAGCATGGACGACGCCATCCATGACCTGGAAGCGGTGCGGGATGCATTGAATATTGATAAGTGGGGTTTTTCCGGACATTCTACCGGTGGGTTTCTGGCACTGAAATATTCCGTGATGTTTCCGGAAAGGCTGACGAAAATTATTGCAGGCGGGCTTTGTGCATCAGGAGATTATATGTATCATCCGGACAGCATTTATTGTACAAATAATCCGAACAATAAAAGGATGATGGAAATATTTGAAGAGATGAGACAGCCGGGTACAACGCGTGAACAAAGGATAGAGCTCTCAAAAGAATGGTTAATGATGTCGCTTTACAGAGAAGAGGCGTATTATGAAATGCTTAACCGGAAGATGAGCGGACGCACACTGGTACATAAGATAGATTATTTTACAGCAGAATTGCGAGATTATGATGTCAGGGAACAATTGAAAACGTCGTCTGTCAGAGCGTTTATTTACTGTGGCCGCCATGATGCACAGTGTCCCCACCTTTTCAGCGAAGAAGCGGCTGAATTAATGCCGAATGGTACTTTAGAAACTTTTGAATACAGCAACCATAGTCCGGATATTGAAGAAGAAGAAAAGTTTAAGGGATTTATTGCAGGAACAGTTTAAAAAGAAAGAATGATTACGAAAGAGGGAAGGATGATTATGAAAGCATTGCTGGTGATCGATGTACAGAACGGGTTTTTAGAGAGTAATAATAAGCTGGTGGATAATATAAGTAAGCTTGCTGAACACTTCAGATGCAATAACGATAAAGTGATCACACTAAAACATATTGATGAGGCCGCAGGGAGTCCGGTAGAAAACGGGACGCCGGGTGCGGAAATACCCGATAAGATTCTGGAGCATACAGATGAGCTTCTGGAAAAACGTTATCCGATTTCATTCAAAAATACTGACCTGGACAAAATTTTGAAAGCGTCAGGAATCGATGAAGTCTATATTACCGGCTTCAACATGGAGTTCTGCATTTTATTCACATCGATTGCTGCAGCAGACAGGGGGTATAAAGTCACAGTCATTGAAGATTTGTGCAGTACAGTTAACACCGGAGACACTTATGAAATGACTAGGCTGGATATCGTGGATTTTGTGGGAACGGTCATCGACTGGTCCGGAGTCGTAGAAAATAAGTATTTGGAAGAAACAGAGTTCAAAATATAACTTGTTTAAAATTTTTATGGACATAACGAAACCGGAAAACCCTTATCGGGATTTTCCGGTTTTCATTTTGTTGTTATAATTTTTTTACTGCTTCATCGATGTCATCGTCTCCGCCAGTGGCGTCGAATGATTTACCGATTGTATTGTCGTGGTCCAGGGAGGCGACGATGATATTCGCAACATCTTCGCGCGGGATTTCAAGTTTCTTCCCATCTTGTTCCACATTTTTGGCGATTTCAGCTTTTCCTGTGCCTGCTTCATTTAAGAGCAATGTCGGACGGATGACTGTATAATCGAGTCCTGAATTTTGAAGCCACACATCTGCATAGTGTTTTGCTGCGAAGTAATAGCCGCCAATGGAGATTTCCTCATTATTGTACGACCAGTATTCACGCTTGTCTGCATTGACTGCGCTGACAATGACGTAACGTTTGATGCCTGCTTTTTTGGCCGCTTCAATGGATTTCACCGCGCCGTCAAAATCAATCATCATCGTTTTATCCGCACCGGTCTCACCGCCGGAGCCAGCTGAGAATACGACAGCTTCAACGTTTTCCATCGCTTTCTCCATGTCTTCGATAGATCCTTCCAAGTCGATGAAAGTGGAGTTGATCCCTTTATTTTCAAAAGCCTGTTTCTGTTCTTCTTTACGGACGCCTGCAACAACTTCATGCGCGTCGTGATTCTGTAGTTTGTCGACGACAATCTGACCAATCTGTCCGTTTGCGCCAATGACTAGAACATTCATCATACCGCTCCTTATCGTGTTTTTTTATCATTCACATAGTATGTTAAAGACATGAAACCGTAACTTCAACTTATTAGCATAATGCGTGAAATATATGGGAAATGAGTTTAATTCATCAGGGCAAAGGGTATTTATTATAAATGTAAGGTCATTTAAACATTAAAATTACCGAATAATATAAATCAGGAGATGAATATAAATGGGTAACTCAAACTTGAACAATCCACGCGAGATGTATCATACGGGTAAATTCCCGGATCAGGCGCAGGATACACCGGCGCTTCAGAGCAAGATGGATCCGGTGCCGGATTGTGGAGAAGAATCCTATAAAGGTCATAACCGTCTGGAAGGGCGTAATGCCTTAATCACTGGCGGCGATTCAGGTATCGGCCGTGCGGCGGCAATCGCCTATGCACGTGAAGGTGCGAATGTGGCCGTTCATTTCCTTCCAGGCGAAGAGGAAGACGCCAATGAAGTAAAAGAACTGATTGAAAAAGAAGGCAGAAAAGCATTGCTGCTGCCATATGACTTACGTGAAGATAAAGCAGCGAGTGAGATTGTAGATAAAACGGTCGAAGAATTCGGTGCACTCGATATTCTTGTGCTGAATGCGGCACAGCAGATTGCGCAGACCGAACTTAAAGATATCTCTATAAAGCAAGTGGAGGATACGTTTAAAGTGAACATCATCAGCATGTTCGAAACGGTCAAAGCTGCAGAGAAACATCTGGACCCGGGCAGTGCGATTGTGATGACATCATCAGTCAACAACTTCGATCCGAGTCCGGCGATGATGGACTATGCGGCGACAAATGGCGCTGTCGGTAACCTGACAGTATCACTGTCCAAATACTTTTCCGAAAAAGGCGTCCGTGTAAACGGCGTGGCACCGGGACCAATTTGGACGCCGCTTCAGATGGATAACGGGCAGCCGGAAGGTAAAATTCCTGAATTCGGCCAGGCAACGCCGCTCGGACGCGCAGGTCAGCCTGCGGAACTCGCGCCGACGTACGTGTTGCTTGCTTCAGACGAAGGCAGCTATATTACCGGACAAATATTCGGAATTACAGGCGGTATGCCGACAGATCTATAAAAGTAATGAAAAAGCACCTCAATATTGAGGTGCTTTTTTCGTACATATAGAGTTAACGGATGTTCGTTTTGTGATCGAAGCTCCGTTGGAGCGCTATCGGCGCTTCGAAATGAAATCGAAGCTCTGTTGGAGCGCTATCGGATGTTCGTTTTGTGATCGAAGCTCTGTTGGAGAGTTATCGGCGCTTCGAAATGTGATCGAAGCTCTGTTGGAGCGCTATCGGATGTTCGTTTGATTGTGCCCATATAATTGTGTAATAAAGAAAAAATGAGTCAAATCATCCTCTGTAGTACAATGTTAGTTACCACACCACACATTGATAGGAGAGATATGAAATGACTCAATTAAATTTTAACTTAGATATGGACCAA
Organism: Lacicoccus kunmingensis DSM 17847; assembly: GCF_059568765.1. Lineage (NCBI taxonomy): Bacteria > Bacillati > Bacillota > Bacilli > Caryophanales > Salinicoccaceae > Lacicoccus > Lacicoccus kunmingensis. Next base: position 104,874 of record NZ_JCANUC010000010.1, read on the forward strand.
TTAACAGAAGAGATTCTTGGCAGTGATTTAAATTCAGTGACCAAAGGCTTGGCCGTCGCGGTATTTAATGCGTATATGGAAGCCGAGCGGGATGAATTTGTACAGGCCAAGAATCGTGAACGCAGTGAAGATCGTCAGGATATGCGCAATGGTTATTATCAAAGAGACTATAAGCTGCCGGTCGGCCGAATCACTTTGAAAGTGCCGCGCACGCGTTCCGGCGAGTTTTCGACGGAACTGTTTGAACGCTATCAACGCATGGACCAGTCATTGGTCCTGACTTTGATGGAGTCTGTCATCAGCGGTGTTTCGACCCGTAAAGTGACGAAAATCGTGGAAACTTTATGTGGGGAATCAGTGTCCAAATCATTTGTTTCCAGCGTGATGGACCGACTGGATCCGGAAATCGAGGCATTTCAGAATCGTGCCTTACACGCGCAGGATTACGAGTTTCTGTACGTCGATGCCATGTACATCAAAGTCCGTGAAAACCATCGTATCGTGTCAAAGGCGGTGTATATTGCCCAGGCTGTGACCACTGAACATTATCGTGAAATCGTCGGCTTCATGAT